>NZ_PYWK01000001.1:2100000-2280247 GCF_003049645.1 Metasolibacillus fluoroglycofenilyticus | reverse complement strand
CCGCCAGCAACGAAGGCCCGTTGGTCAAGTGGTTAAGACACCGCCCTTTCACGGCGGTAACACGGGTTCGAATCCCGTACGGGTCATTTAAAAAGCAGTGCATGTCATAGGACGTGTACTGCTTTTTATTTGCAAACAAAGAATCAAGTAAAAATTCTGATGTTTCGTGCGAATTCCCAGACTTTGCGTGCGAAATCATTGATTCAACGTGCGAATTTCTGCGTCTTACGTGCGAATTTGACTGGTTAATGTGTGAATCGTGACTTTTCGACTACTTCATAGTAAAAATTTGTTCAGGAATTTCATAATAAGTATGGCGCCCTTGCTTTATAACTGGAAAAAATTTGAGTAAACGTATCGCTGCATATCTTGATGGTATATCACATAGCGTGCAAAATTGCTGATTTGTTATTTTTGTATCCACTAATAAACGAAAATCATGTAATGCCTGAAAATACGCATATTTATCTTGTAAATGGCAGTGTGAGCAAACAAACCTCCCATGTACAAAATCCATTTTAGAAGCACATTTTGAACAAAATACACCATTTTTTAATTGAGCTAATTTGAAAGAAAACCTCTTTACTGGCGGAGGCCGTAGCCCTATAAGTTTTTCATAAAAAACATCTAAATCAAGTAGTGGCTTACTGTACTGCTTTAAACTTTTTTCAATAAAGCTACAAATATAATCTGTATGGAAAATTGGGATGTGGGGACTTCGGTTACCAATAATTGCGCGGCGATTTGCGATGACGACTGCGCCAATTATAGGAACATGCGGGAAAAGAGAGGAAAGAAAACGCGTATGACGTCTTAGCTGCTCAACAGGATTTGGAAAACGTTCAACCACACCATCAGAACGTGTGCGTAGAAGCTGTGACGCCTCGATATCAAAATTCAATTGCCCGGTCATATTTTTCACTTCTAAACAAATAATTAAGGATGAAAAAATAACGATAAAATCAATTTCATGCATGTGCAATGCAGAATCGATTATACAAAAATTGCGCAATATCCGATGCGGTACGGCAAGTTCTTGTAAAAAATAAAAAACCTCATCTTCACCTGCTATACCAGCAGCAGTTAATGAATATTGCTCAACAAAATAATGATAATCAGGATGCTGAACCTCCACTCTCCTTACAATTGCTTCAAGCTGTCTATATTTCAATTAATTTCACCTCCTATCTATTTAATAATATTAGAGAAATGAATAGATGGAAATGTTTTTTTGAGAAAAATTGAAATATCTATTTTGCCACAAAAATATAGAACGAAGCAATCCTTCAAACAAGCACAATAAAATTTTATTTTTCAATAATGTAATATAAAATTATTTAAAAGAATCCTTTGGCATTCTACAACCACGTCTCATCCAGCTTATCTGCATAAAATTGAATAGCTCTTTTATATTGTTGTACATTTATATCTGAAGAGCTGTTTATGAGACAATTCAGCAGGAGCTCCATAGCTTTTTGATGATCGTTTAAATTATATAAAGTCATGGCATAGAATACTTGCAGGGCTTGATTATTTGGAAATAGTGCGACCGCTTTGTTTAGAATTTCCTTTGATTGTTCATACTTGCCAAGTGTTCTAAATGTGCTGCCAAGTCCTAGAAGGGCGTTTGCCATGTCCGCGTCATTTAGGTCACCTTGAATAGCTTTTTCGTAGTAAGGAACTGCTCTTGTTTCTTCCCCTAGACTATCGAAGCTCCATGCACATTGGTAGTTTACATAGGCATTGTTTGGATTTTGTTCGGCTAGTTGTAGTAAAATTTTGTTGCATTCTATTAATTTATTTTCTTTTCTAAGTTGAAGTGCGGAATTTAATTGCTCTGTCATGTTCATATGTTGTATACCCCCTGTTATAAACTATTATAAAAAATTTGCAGTGAAATAAACAGGTTAGAAAAATTTTTTATATAAGATGTTGACCTTGACGTTACGTCAACATTTATAGTAAGCGTAGAGGTGATGAATAGATGAAAATTAATGAACTAGCTAAAATGTCAGGTGTTAGCACACGCACGCTACGCTATTATGATGAAATAGGCTTGCTGTCTCCTGCGATGAAAAATGAAGCCGGCTATCGAATTTATTCACAAAAGGAAATTGATTTACTGCAACAAATCTTATTTTATCGAGCACTTGATATGAAATTAGAGCAAATTAAAGACATCGTTCACGCACCGAATTTTAATGTGATGAATGCATTAGAAAGTCACAGACAGCACTTGCTAGAAAAAAATGCGATGATTGAGCAATTGCTGCAGACGGTAGACCACACAATTCAAGCGTTACAGGAGGGAAAAATGATGTCCAATGAAGAAAAATTTAAAGGCTTTAAAGAAAAGCTACTGCAAGAAAACGAAGAAAAATACGGTAAGGAAATTCGTGAACGCTACGGTAATGAAACGATTGAGGCGTCCAATAAGAAGTTGCTTAATATGACAGAGCAGCAATTTGAGGAGATGGGTCAGCTGGAGCAAAGCTTGTTTAAGCGATTGCAGGAAGCAATGACTGAGGGTAACCCAGCCTCACAGTTAGGAAATGAAGTAGCTGAGCTACACAAGCGGTGGCTAATGTTTTCATGGAAGGATTATTCGAAGGAAGCTCATGCGGGATTAGCGGCAATGTATGTTGCTGATGAACGCTTCACAGCTTATTATGATGAGCGTGTAGCAGTAGGAGCTTCGCAATTTTTACACGATTGTATCGTAGCATATACAATAGAATAATGTTTTAACTTGCCTTTTCGTAATAGACATATTAGAATAGTGGTAAGTTAATAATTGGTATGAGCGATTGAGAGACCGTTAAGAACATATATGCGATAAGTGTATATGCTTTTAATGGTCTTTTTTTCGTACATGGAGGAGGAAAAAGCTATGAGCTCAGCTTCATCGTTACAGCGCAAGCAAACAATTGAAGAGTTGCAAAGCAGGGAGTATGATTTATTAGTGGTTGGAGGCGGTATCACGGGTTGTGGCATCGCACTAGATGCAAGTGCTCGTGGATTATCGGTTGCCTTAGTTGAAATGCAGGATTTTGCAGCGGGAACGTCAAGTCGGTCAACAAAATTAGTGCATGGTGGTTTACGTTATTTAAAGCAGTTTGAAATAAAGGAAGTTGCAGAATTAGGGAAAGAGCGCGCTATTGTTTATGAAAATGGTCCACATGTAACAACGCCAATTTGGATGTTGCTACCGTTTCATAAAGGTGGCACATTCGGCAAATTTTCAACAAATATTGGGCTGCGTGTCTATGATTTTTTAGCAGGTGTAAAGCGCTCTGAGCGTCGCTACATGTTAAATGCCATTCAAACACGTAGCAAAGAACCTTTAGTAAAAACATCCGGCTTGCTCGGTGGCGGTGTTTATGTAGAATACCGTACAGATGATGCCCGTTTAACAATTGAGGTAGCAAAGGCGGCAATTGCAAAAGGTGCAATCTTGCTTAATTATGCAAAGGCAAGTCAATTTATTTATGATGCTAGTGAAAAAATTAGTGGCATCGTTGCACATGACATTGTCGATGATGTGCATTTTACAATTCGTGCAAAAACGGTAATTAATGCGGCTGGTCCATGGGTAGATGAGGTACGCAAAATCGAGGGAGCGCAGCAAGGAAAGCATTTAATCTTATCAAAAGGTGTGCATATTGTCTTTGATGAGGCTAAGTTTCCACTTCGCCAAGCTGTTTATTTTGATACACCAGATGGTCGCATGGTGTTTGCAATTCCAAGAGATGGAAAAACATATGTAGGTACAACAGATACATTTTATAAAGGTGATGCGTGCGAGATGGATATAGAGCAGGCAGACCGTGATTATTTAATGGATGCGATTCACTATATGTTCCCAAAGGTGCAAGTAACAGATGCAGATATTGAATCGAGTTGGGCTGGTGTGCGTCCATTAATTCATGAAGATGGCAAAAATCCATCAGAAATTTCTCGTAAGGATGAGGTGTGGACATCCGCATCGGGTCTTGTTACAATTGCGGGTGGAAAATTAACAGGCTATCGTAAAATGGCTGAAACTGTACTTGACATGATTGTGAAAGACTTAGCACCAAAATTAAATAAACAGATTGCGCCGTGCAACACGAAAAATATTGCCATTTCGGGTGGAGACATTGGAGGCTCACGCAATTTAAAGGCATTTATTTATAAACAAACAAAAAAAGGTATTGAGTTTGGGTTAACGGAACAGCAAGCGACATATATCGCGCAACAGTATGGTAGCAATGCAGATACGCTGTTAGCATATATGGAAAATAATGATACAGCTCTCCCAGCATGGCTTTATGCACAACTTTGCTATAGTATTCAGCATGAGATGGTTACACATCCAAACGATTTTTTAATTCGTCGTACCGGTTATATGTTCTTTCATATTGCACTTGTTCAGCAGTACAAAGCAGAGATTTTAAATGAGATGACGAAACAGCTAGGTTGGACATCTGAACAACGTGCACGATATGAGGAGCAGCTAGAGCAGGAAATTACAAGAGCGACAACAGCTAAATAAACAATAGAGAAGAGGCTGGAGTTGACCGAAAAGTCCATTTTGTTTTGCCACCGCATTGAAATCAATGTTTTCATCGCTTCCCTTTTATTGAAGGATAATACTGCTAAAGCCAATGTTCATCCCATTTTTAAAAGAGGCGTTTTCTGTCTATATGAATCAACATTTTGTGAAACATCATCGCTACTGTCCAAAATGCCGGCTATGCAAGGCTTTTTGGACAGCTCCAATCTCTGTTACTATATTAAATATTCGCTGAAAATGCTTTTTCCTGTGGCAATCATAATAAATTGTCACTACCCTCGTCGCAAAGTGGTCGCCTCAAAATGGCTTTTCAGACGTCCCCTTTGTAACAAGGGCTGTTTGAAAATGCAATGCTTTTTCAAATAGCGATTTTCTTTCAAAAGGAGGAATTGTATGCATTTTAATGGGCAAAAAATTATCCCTGCGGCACGTACAGTAAAGCAATTTGATGAAATTTTGAATAGCTCTTTTGAATACATCGTGCTGCTAGAGGTACATATTAGCTTGCTGCTATCTTTGAAGCGGGAGGCCGAGCGCTTCGGAAAAAAATTAATCATTCATGCAGATTTAATTCATGGCTTGAAAACGGATAATTTTGCTGCTGATTTCTTATGTAATGATATTCGGCCAGCTGGTATTATTTCTACGCGTTCCAATGTGTTAGTGAAAGCGAAATCGCGCGGTATTATTGCGATTCAGCGTGTTTTTTTAATTGATACGATTGCGCTAAAGAAAAGCTATATGATGATTGAGACAGCGCAGCCGGATTATATTGAATTACTGCCAGGCATTATTCCGACGATGATTGCTGAAATTTATGAGCGTACGAAAACGCCTGTAATTACAGGTGGATTGATTCGTTCAACTGAGCAACTAGAGCAGGCAATTGATGCGGGTGCTATCGCTATTACGACGTCTGATAAAAAATTATGGGAAAATTTCAAAAAGTAGGTTGACTATCGTTGCATTTTTCTCTAGAATGGATACAAGTTCATACAAAGCGTGGTTAGGAAAAGGAACCCACATTTATGCATCTGCAAAAAATTTTGCAGGCTGTTTAAATGTGGGTCTTTTTTGTGCTTTCGCTTAATACACATTAACTAAAGGGGGATGTAAAATGTCAGCATTTACGGCTGAACTAATTGGTACAATGATTCTTATTTTATTTGGTGGCGGTGTTGTTGCAGGCGTATCATTGTACAAATCAAAAGGAAACGGTGGAGGATGGGTTGTTATTACCTTTGCATGGGGCTTAGGGGTAGCAATGGCTGCTTATGCGGTAGGTGGAATTAGTGGAGCACACTTGAATCCAGCATTGACGATTGGGCTAGCGACGATTGGTAACTTTCCATGGGCAGATGTGCCTGCTTATATCGTAGCTCAAATTGTTGGCGCATTTTTAGGTGCAACATTAGTGTATTTTATGTATTTACCACATTGGAAAGGCACGCAAGACCCTAATGCGAAGCTTGCTGTATTCTCGACGATGCCAGCAATTAATCATCCATTCTCAAATTTAATTTCAGAGATGATTGGTACCTTTATTCTCGTATTAGGAATTTTAGCATTAGGAACAAATACGATTACGGATGGTTTGAATCCATTTTTAGTAGGTATGCTAATTGTCGTAATAGGTATGGCACTTGGAGGACCAACAGGCTATGCCATTAATCCAGCACGTGATTTAGGACCGCGTATTGCGCACTTTTTATTGCCGATTCCAGGAAAACGTGACTCGGGCTGGTCATATGCTTGGGTGCCAATTGTTGGACCAATTTTAGGCGGCTCTTTTGGCGCATTGTTTTTCCAACAAATTTTTGAAGGTAAAAACAGCGTAGCATTTTGGGTTTTAGCTGTTATTATAATTGCAATTTTTGCTCTAGCACAAGCAACAGTAAAAAAAGCACATGATTAATGTATAATAAAGTGAACTTTCAGTTTAGGAGGATTCTTCTTAAAAGATTGTTCGTAGGGAACATAAGCTAAGAAAAGAACTTCACATTCTGTGAAAATGCTTGTGCAATCGACGTGATGTTGACTGAAAATAGGATTTTATAGACTGTTACCCCTCAACATCAATACATATTTTAATGTGGGCGCTTACAGTCTGTTAATACAGAATTTACGCTAGTTTAGATTTTCGAACTACCTGGTAGATGTTTTCTACCAAATTTAAGATAAAATTGGAGGTAATTTTAATGACAGAAAAAAAATATATTTTAGCTTTAGACCAAGGTACAACGAGTTCACGTGCGATTCTGTTTGATGAAAACGGTAACATCGTGCATACTGCGCAGCAGGAATTTCAACAATATTTCCCGCAAGCAGGTTGGGTAGAGCATCATGCAGAGGAAATTTGGTCTTCAATCTTATCATGTATTGCTGCAGTGTTATCTGAAAAAAGTATTGATTCCAAGCAAATTGCTGGGGTTGGTATTACGAATCAGCGTGAAACGACGGTCGTTTGGAACAAAAACACTGGCAAGCCTGTTTATAATGCGATTGTCTGGCAATCGCGTCAAACAAATGCAATTTGTGAGGAGCTGCGAGAAAACGGTTACAATGATTTATTCCGTGATAAAACAGGTCTATTAATTGATGCTTATTTTTCAGGTACGAAAGTGAAATGGATTTTAGAGCATGTAGAAGGGGCGCGTGAGCAAGCAGAGGCTGGCGATTTACTATTTGGTACAATTGATACATGGCTTATTTGGAAGCTGTCAGGTGGAAAAGTACATGTGACAGATTATTCAAATGCTTCACGTACATTAATGTACAATATTTATGATTTAAAATGGGATGAGGAATTACTAGAAATTTTAAATGTACCAGCTTCCATGCTACCTGAGGTTCGTCCTTCTTCTGAAGTATATGGCTACACTGAGGAATCATTATTCTTCGGAGCTTCTGTACCAATTGCAGGTGCAGCAGGAGACCAGCAGGCGGCATTATTCGGTCAGGCATGCTTTGAGGAAGGCATGGTTAAAAATACGTATGGCACAGGCTGCTTTATGTTAATGAATACAGGTGAAAAAGCAGTAAAATCGGATAATGGCTTATTAACGACACTTGCATGGGGCTTAGATGGAAAAGTGACTTATGCATTAGAGGGAAGTATTTTCGTAGCAGGTTCTGCAATCCAATGGTTACGTGATGGCTTACGTATGTTCCGTTCTGCGGAGGAATCAGAACAATATGCGGCACGTGTCGATTCGTCAGAAGGAGTCTATGTCGTACCTGCATTTGTAGGTTTAGGTACGCCTTATTGGGATTCTGATGTGCGCGGCGCAGTGTTCGGCTTAACACGCGGCACATCGAAAGAGCATTTCGTTCGCGCGACGCTTGAATCATTAGCGTATCAAACGAAGGATGTCCTGAGTGCAATGGAGGCAGATGCCAATATTCCATTAGCGAAGCTACGTGTGGATGGTGGTGCAGTAGCTAATAACTTCTTGATGCAATTCCAAGCAGATTTATTAAATGTGCCTGTAGATCGTCCTGTTATTAATGAAACAACGGCTTTAGGTGCAGCTTACTTAGCAGGGCTTGCAGTAGGCTACTGGCAATCAACTGAAGAAATCGGAAAGTATTGGAATTTAGAACGCCAATTCACACCTGATATGGACGAAGCGCATCGTGAAGCGATTTACAGTGGCTGGAAAAAAGCTGTAGCAGCAGCGCAGGCTTTTAAATAATAGAGGAGATTGTCCAAAAAGCAGTGCATTGCCTGCTTTTTGGACTTTTTGATGATGTTTCATCAAAGGTATTACTAGTTAAAATAGAAAAGAGTTTCTTTTGAAAGGTTGTTATTTTCACAAAAAAGATGATTTTGTATAGAAATCGCATTGAAAGAGGGATTTTGCTTCTTCTCTTTCATTTTGGAGAAACACAGCTAAACCCTGTGTTTCTAGCATTTTCAAAGAAAGCTCTTTCTACTTTATAGGAGCAAACACTTTGCAAAAACACCATCATCAGCGTCCAAAATGCCGGCTATGCACGACTTTTTGGCGCCCCCATCCCATTAAATTAAATGTGAAATCAATAAACCGATACCTAGTAAAAAGCCGAAAATCGTGTTTGTTTGTGCTGTATATTTCATGGCAGGCATAACATCTTTGGGCGCTTTATGAGCTCTAAAGATAGCGATTGCCTTTAAGGGCATGGGCAAGCTAAGTAAAACAAGCAATGCCCATTCGGAAATATCATCAATGATAACGAGACCGATAATCCATAAATATGAAACGATGAAAAATAATGATAAAACGGTAATAGCGCTTTCACGTCCAACTAAAATGGCCATCGTTTTGCGCCCGCCCTCTGTATCGCCTACAATATCGCGGATATTGTTAGAAAGCATAATACCGCCGACTAAAATCATGCTAGGTACTGATAAAAGTACGGCTGCAAGTGTTACAGTGCCAGTTTGAATAAAGAAAGCAATTAAGACGATACCCATGCCCATCACTGCTCCAGATACAAGCTCTCCAAACGGCGAGTATGCGATTGGGTAAGGTCCACCTGTGTATAAATAACCAATAAGCATACAAACAAGCCCAATGGCAGCAAGCCACCAAGATGACATGGCGCAAATATAAATTCCTAGTAATAGTGCGAGCCCATAGAAGCAGAGTGCAATCATCATAATTGTCTTTGGTGCAACACCGTGCCGCACGATTGTGCCACCGATGCCGACAGAATGCTCATTATCAAGCCCTCGTTTATAATCATAGTATTCATTAAACATATTCGTTGCCGCCTGAATTAACATGCTGGCAATAAGCATGGCGAAAAATAACAAAAAATTAATGTCATGCTTTGAAATAGCGGCAGCAATTGCCGTTCCTAAAAACACAGGAACGAATGAAGCTGTTAGTGTATGTGGGCGGGTTAAATGCCACCATACTTGAAAGCCCCGTTCTGCCTCAATTACCTTTGTCAATTTACTTCTCTCCCTCAAAATCAATTTCGCTTTGGCTATTGATGAACACAGTTTGCCACAAGCTTATCTTCATTCCAGTATGAATAAAGAAAAAAAGTACCGAATCTATTTTATACGAATATTAGAAAAATGGATAGTGGATACGCTTATTCATATTACAACACAGAAAAAAGTGATATGATAGTATTGATAGTCAAATAATCTTGATTCGGCAAAGAAGAAGCTGTCTAAAAATTGCAGACAGCCTCGTAAATTCTTGTTTTGCATGTACGAGGCTTTTAACAAATATTAAAAGGTAAGACATAGTGAATGCCCGACGGGATAATTGACAAACAATAGATAAGAAAAAATGCTACGTTTACATTGCAACAACGGAGGGAATTTTCATGCAACAAAAGTGGTACAATGCCACTGAAGTAGAAGCGGGCTCTTTAAATGCGGGAACAATCTTCTATATGGAAACAGTCGAGGTAAGCCGCTTGTCGGCACTTGCCTTTTTTGCGGCTGGGGAAGAATCTTTTAAAGGGCAGCGCTATTTTTGGCAAAATCGAGAAAAAACATTAACATTAGTTGGCTTAGGACATGCGCATATTATTGAAAATAATTTATCAATGATGCGCTTTGATGAAGTTGAGAAGCAGTGGAAGCAATTAACGAAAAATATTGTAACGGAAGAGGAACTACAGCCCATTTTATTTGGCGGCTTTACATTTGACCCAGAGAATAAAACGGCGGGTGAATGGAGTGCCTTTCCAGAGAGTTATTTTACGGTCGCGACATTCCAACTAATGATTCGAGGCGATAAAGCGTATGTCAGCATTCATTTAATAACAGATGGCGATAACGCAGCGCCCCATTTTGATGAACTGCGTAAACAGCGTGATATTTTAATTCACGCTGCACAGGTAAAGGAAGTCAAAACTTATGCAAAGCCACAAATTACTTCCTATAATGAGCCACATAAAGAGGCTTATTTGCAGTCAATTGATGAGGTGACAGCGAAAATCAAAGCGCAAGAGGCAGATAAAGTAGTAATTGCGCGCTCGCTAGCATTGCAGTTTGAAGAGGCTGTGTCATCACCGCAAATTTTGTCTCATGTTGTCAATGAGCAGCCTGAAAGCTATTTATTCGGTATCGAACGCACGGATATGCTCTTTTTCGGTGCTTCACCAGAGCGCTTAGTAAAGGTTGAAAATGGACGTGCTTATTCCTCCTGTATCGCTGGCTCAATCAAGCGTGGTACGACAGCGGAGGAAGACGAAGCATTGGGACAAAGCTTGTTACAAGATAGTAAAAATCGTGGTGAGCATCATTATGTTGTAGAAATGATTACAGAAACTTTTGAGAAAAATTGTACAACTGTTAAAGTGCCACAGCAGCCAAAGCTCTTAAAAATTCGCGATATTCAGCATTTATATACACCTGTAGAAGGACAGCTTACAGAGGGCGCAACGATTCTACAATTGGTGAAGGATTTGCACCCAACACCTGCTCTTGGTGGCGTACCACGAGCTGATTCAATGCAAATTATTCGTGCATTTGAGCCGATGAATAGAGGGCTCTATGCAGCACCTATTGGCTGGTTAGATGCAGATGGCAATGGCGAGTTTGCAGTAGCAATACGTTCGGCAGCCTTGCTCGGGAATGCTGCGTATTTATACGCTGGTGGCGGCATTGTAGCAGATTCTGAGGCGCAATCAGAGTATGAGGAAACATTAGTGAAGTTTAGACCGATGCTACGCGCGCTGGGAGGAGCAGTTCATGAGTGAACGTGAAATATTAACGAATTATGTGTACCGTATAGTTGCTTCATTATTGCAGCATGGTGTAGAGGAGGTAGTCGTGAGCCCAGGCTCACGTTCAACGCCTCTAGCCTATGCATTTGCGTCAACAGAAAGCGTTAAGATGCATCGCCAAATTGATGAGCGAGCGGCAGCCTTTTATGCATTAGGTATTGCTAAAGCTAGCGCTAAGCCTGTCGTTTTATTATGTACATCCGGCACAGCAGCAGCAAATTATTTTCCAGCAATTATTGAGGCGAAATATGCTCGCGTACCTTTAATCGTATTAACGGCAGACCGACCACATGAGCTGCGTGAAGTAGGGGCTCCGCAAACGATAGATCAAATCCGTTTGTACGGGGGGCATGTCAAATATTCGATGGAATTTCCAATTCCAGATGCAGCTCCGCAAACTGTGCAATTTATCGAGCATCATATAGGACGTGCAGTGGCAATCGCTTCATCAGCGCCATTTGGGCCAGTGCATATTAATATCCCATTACGTGAGCCTTTATTAATTGATTTCAGAAGCTTAAATGAGCTGACATTTAAGGCGAGCTTTTTACAGGAAACCATACCATCACAGGCCGCACGTGATTTTTTAGCACAAACGATTAATGACACAGAAAATGGCATCCTCATTATTGGTGAATTGCCTTTAGGGCTAGATATAGCACCACTTTGGTCCTTTATTCGCAACTGTAAATGGCCAGTATTAATTGAGAGCTTAGCAAATATGCGCGGTGCTGTACCTGAAGACTGTTTGCCATATGTGATTTCAACATATGATGCAATATTGAAAAATGAGCATTTTAAGGAAGCGGTTGCAGCACATACTGTTATTCGCTTCGGTGCACAGCCTGTATCAAAATTTGTTATGCAGTTTTTAACACAGACGATGCCAGAAAAATATATTGTCATTGATGAGGATGCATTATTCCGTGATTCAACGAACAGTTCGACGCACTTCATTCAAGGTAAGCCAGGGGCATGGTTGGAGCAGCTTACGTTGCAAACAGACAGCATTCATTATTTAACCCTTTGGCAGCAGGCGGAGCGGATTGCAAGAAAGCATATCGCAGCATATACAGCGCATGCACAGGATGAGGGAGCATTCGTGCAAAAGATGCTTGAGCTTGTCCCTAATGGCAGTGATATTTTTGTTAGCAGTAGTATGCCAATACGCGATATTGATACATTTTTCCTAGCAACGAATAAGGATATACGCATTTTCGCAAATCGAGGAGCCAACGGTATTGATGGGGTAACGTCAACAGCGCTTGGTTTTAGTACGGTGCACAAGCGACCGACCTATTTAATTATTGGTGATTTAGCCTTTTTACATGATGCCAATGCCTTCATCGCTTCACGTTATCAAGCAAATGATTTAACGGTTGTTGTACTTAATAATGATGGTGGCGGTATTTTTTCTTATTTACCACAAGCGAGTATAGAGGCACATTATGAAGATTTATTTGGTACTCCAACAGCTTTAACTTTTGAGCAGCTTGCGGCAATGTATGATGTGCAATATGAACGTTTGGAGCATTTAGCAACATTTGAGGCAGCGTTGCAAGCAGATAAAAGTGAGCCGCTGCGTTTATTGGAGGTAATGACCGACCGTGCTGTTAACGTCACATCGCATCGTGCACTATGGCAGCGCATCTCTGAGGAGCTGAACAAATGGCTACAGAAATAGATGGCATCAAGGTGCATATACGTAGCTGGAACGACGGGGCATCACAGACAATTGTTTGTCTACATGGCTTCACAGGTAGCTCAAACACATGGCTACCGCTTGCCAACAATCTAGACGCACGTGTAATTGCTATTGATTTAATTGGTCATGGTTACACCTCTGCCCCTGAGGATGTGAAGCATTATACGATAGATGTGCAAGTGGAGCTACTAGACAAACTATTTGAGCAGCTTAACTTGCAGTCAATTATTTTACTCGGCTATTCGCTTGGCGGGCGTATTGCTCTTTCCTATGCTGTTCGTTATCCAAATAAAGTTCAGCAGCTAATTTTAGAAAGTGCATCGCCGGGCTTAAAGGATGAAGAAGAGCGATTGGTTCGTCAAAAGGCAGACAATCAGCTTGCAAATGAAATTGAGCAAAGCGGGCTCGTCGCCTTTGTAGATAAATGGGAGAATATCCCGCTGTTCCAATCACAAAAGCGGTTGCCAAAGACTGTTCAGCAGGCAGTGCGCGAGGAGCGTTTACAGCAGAGTGAAAAAGGCTTAGCTAATAGTTTGCGTGGTATGGGTACAGGTGTTATGCCGCAGCTATGGGACAAATTAAAAGCGCTTGAGATGCCTATAACGTTAATAACAGGTGAGCTTGATACGAAGTTTGTTGCAATTGCTGTACAAATGAAGGCGCATTTGGCAAAAGTAAAGCATCGAACAATTAAGGATGTTGGCCATGCAATACATGTGGAAAATCCCGCAGAGTTTGCTACAATAGTAAAGGAAGTATTCCATGAAATTTAGGAGGTAACATTTATGACACGTCAATGGACTTCATTACATACGTATGAAGATATTAAGTACGAGTTTTACAACGGTATTGCGAAAATTACAATTAACCGTCCAGAAGTTCGTAATGCATTTCGACCAAAAACGGTAGTAGAATTAATTGATGCTTTTACGCGCGCGCGCGATGATAAAAATATCGGCGTTATTATTTTAACGGGTGAAGGTGAGCATGCATTCTGCTCAGGTGGTGACCAAAAAGTACGCGGACATGGCGGCTACGTAGGCGATGATGAAATTCCACGTTTAAACGTTCTTGATTTACAGCGATTAATTCGTGTAATTCCTAAGCCAGTTGTAGCAATGGTAGCAGGCTATGCAATCGGTGGCGGTCATGTATTGCACGTTGTTTGTGACTTAACAATTGCGGCTGATAACGCACGTTTCGGACAAACAGGACCAAAAGTGGGTTCATTCGATGCTGGCTATGGCTCAGGCTATTTAGCACGTATTATCGGTCATAAAAAAGCGCGTGAAATTTGGTATTTATGCCGTCAGTATGATGCACAGCAAGCGCTAGATATGGGCTTAGTAAATACGGTTGTTCCATATGCAGAGCTTGAAGATGAAACAGTTAAATGGTGTGAGGAAATGCTAGAAATGTCACCAACGGCACTTCGCTTCTTAAAAGCAGCAATGAACGCTGATACAGATGGTTTAGCAGGCCTTCAACAAATGGCTGGTGACGCTACATTACTTTACTATACAACAGATGAAGCGAAAGAAGGACGCGATGCATTTAAAGAAAAGCGCAAGCCTGATTTCGGTCAATTCCCAAGATTCCCTTAATGCGAATCAAACTATAAAACAAAAGCATGCAATCTAAATTTATTTAGGCTGCATGCTTTTTATTGTTTCCCTCGATATTCTACTTGTGGAACATAATAAGCCTATTACATAGCAATTATAAATGAGAGAAAATGATTCAAATTACATAGAAGGTTAGTTATAAGTGTGCTTATATTGTACTTTATTACCTAAAATATTATCAATATTATACTTTTCTATAATAATAAATGCTATAAGTTCCATTGAATTGTTATGCTATTAAACATATAATAAAATTATTACATTTAGTAATAATGGTGTATAAATATTCAATCCTCATTAGCTGTTACTTAATAGGGTACAAACTCTATTTTGTTTATTTATATACAGTATGGTTAAATAGCAAAGATTGAAGGGAGTGATTTATCAAAAAAATTTATACATAAAGACAATCATTAATACTAGGTGAAAGGGGAAAAGAGCATGAATTTTAAAACACTACGCGCAAAAATTTTATATGGTTTTATTATTGTTTTGATAATGATAATTGTACAAGGTGGTTATTCAATTTTTAATAATATTAAAATGAGCAATAACATTGAGTATATGATCAAAACGGAGCTCGAATTATCCATTTATGACCAACATTTAGCGAACTCGGTATCTTCGCGAATAGCTGCAGCAAGGGGCTATGTCTTGTCAGGAGATACAGTAAATAAAGAGCTTTTTTATGAGTATGTAGAGCAATCGTTAAGCAATGAAGAGGCAGTGCGAAAAATAATAAATGCTGAGAAGTTGGCTAATTCTAAGGAATTTGAGGATTTGTCTGCTAGGACTAGAGCATGGCGTGAGCAAATCGAAAATAATGTTTTTTCTGTTTATGATAGTGGTAATAAGGAGCGGGCGGCTACCAATATAGTTGGGCTTGCGGCTGAAGCGCGCGGTATTCAATTAGGGTTTGAACAATTGGCGAGTAGTCGCGAAGATTCAGTTCGTGCTACTGGTGCAGAAGTAATGAAAGAAATGCAGTTTTCTAACACGGTTAATATAATTGCGATAATTATCGTAATCATTGTAGCAATCTCAATTGCATTTTATAGCGCTTCAAGTATTTCAAGACCAGTTAAACGTATTTCAGAGCGCGTTCAACGCATTGCTGAGGGTGATATATCAGATGAAGCATTAAAGGTACATGGACGAGATGAGATAGCGCAATTAACAATTGCAGCAAATGCATTAAGTGAAAAATTAAACGGTATGATGCGACAAATTCAAGAGATTTCAAATCAGGTCGTATCTCATAGTGAGGAGCTGCTACAATCAGCAGTTGAGGTAAGGGAAGGTACCGAGCAAGTGGCACTTACGATGAATGAAATTGCAGAAGGAACAGAGGCACAGGCAAGTAATGCAAGTGATTTATCGAGCCACATGGGTGATTTCGTGACGAATGCAAAAGAAGCAAGCAGTAATGGGGAAGATGCCCAACAATACTCGAATAATGTGTTAAACTTAACATCTACAGGCCGTACATTAATGGAAGCATCTACAATGCAAATGTCGAAAATTGATGATATTGTGCATGACGCAGTTGTCAAGGTGGAAGGCTTAAATAATAAAACACAGGCTATCTCACAATTGGTGCTTGTTATTAATGATATTGCCAACCAGACGAATCTTTTAGCTTTGAATGCGGCAATAGAGGCTGCTCGTGCTGGAGAGCAAGGCAAAGGATTTGCTGTTGTAGCAGATGAGGTACGAAAATTAGCAGAGCAAGTATCCGTTTCAGTAGTTGATATTTCGCAAATTGTAGAGGAAATCGTGGAGGAAACAGATACTGTGACGGATTCATTAAAATCTAGCTATAGCGAAGTGCAAAATGGTACAGAGCAAATTACAGAAACGAATCGAACATTCAATGAAATTGAATCGGCAATTTCCGCAATGGCTGAAAATATTTCAACTGTTTCGCAAAATCTATCACAAATTGTTGAAAACTCAGCCAATATTGACAAAGCAGTAGATGAAATTGCAGCAGTGGCAGAAGAGTCCGCAGCTGGAATCGAACAAACTTCTGCTACGATGCAACAAACGGCTGCCACAATGGAAGAAGTGTCTAATAGTTCGAATGAGCTATCGAAAATAGCAGAAGAATTAAATAATCATATTCAGCAGTTTAAGCTTTAGCTTTTTTAGCATATTTTTTGTGATGAGTAACCGCAGGAGCAGATGTTTTTTGCGACGAGTAACCGCAGGAGCACATTATTTTTGTACAAATAGCAAAGCGAAAGGTACAGAAGTTTCCATCCCTACAGGTGGCGAGATGCACTTAGAATGAGAAGAGCTCATGTAAAGACTGTGTATCCAGCATCGTACCAGCAGATGTCACAGATTTTGAAGGAAGGTCTAAGTGATGTAGGTCAGTTAACCGTTGTCAAACGATGTGATGATTTTAGGTTAATGATTAAAAAGAGTAGAGGTTTTTTATCTTATTAGATTTTTATAGGTTAGATAAAATAGTGACTATAAAAATGTCTGGAAAGTATGCGAACGCACTACTTTTCAGACATTTTTTTGCTCGCAATTTTACACAACACATGGCATAATGCAGGATATAAAGTGAACATTCTGTACTGAACTAATAAAGTTGTTTAATTTTCTTCTAGCCTAGCCTTGTCAATCAAGGTTGGGGCAAAGAATGGAGATAATTAAAGTTGTTTAAATTTAAAGTGTTGGATGTAAAAAGAACGGTAGGCTTTCTCAAATAAAGTTGTTTAAAAACGGTATATTGCAGGTTTTCTTCATCATTTTTAAACAACTTTATTATTTTTTAAATGACTTTATTATCTATCAAACATCTTTATTATTCGAAAACACATTCAGTCCGAGGTGGTTTTTTCGCACGATTCCCTGGGATTGGTGATTGAGGAAGAGCAGGTGAGGCTAGCGATGCGAAAAATTTTAGTTGTAGATGATGACCAACATATTTTACAGTTAGTGAAACTGCATTTACAAGCATGGCATTATGATATTATCTGTGCTGCAAATGGGGTTGAAGCATTACAACAAATGACAGAGGATGTCGATTTAGCAGTTGTTGATGTGATGATGCCAGAGATGGATGGTCTACAATTAACGAAAGAACTAAAAGAGGAATGGGAAATCCCAGTATTATTATTAACAGCTAAAGGGCAGTTGGAGGACAAGCGAGAAGGCTTTACTGTTGGAGCGGATGATTATGTTGTAAAGCCCTTTGAGCCGGACGAATTATTATTCCGCATACAAGCGATTTTAAGGCGCTATGATAAGCCGACGGAGGCAGCAATTGAAATTGGGGATTTAGTGATTGATAGGCGTACATTGCAAGTTGTGAAAGGTCAAACGAAGCTTGTTTTACCATTAAAGGAGTTTGAATTACTTGCTATTCTTGCAAGCAGAGCGCAAATTTTTCAGCGAGATTATTTAATGGAGCAAGTGTGGGGGCTTGATTATGAAAGTGATGATACGTTAAATACACATATTAAACGATTGCGTGAAAAGCTTGTACGCCTTGACAGTACAGTGCAAATTACAACAGTTCGTGGCGTAGGCTATCAGCTTGAGGTAGTGCAATGAAAATATATTCTACTTTATATTTTAAATATATTGTAGTGGCACTTGCAATTATGTTTCTCAGTGGCGTTCTGGCATTACTTGCGACAAATACGTATTATCACCGTGTTATTAAAGAACAAAATGATACGAAAAATGTAGCCATTGTTCAAGAAATGACCGAATATATTAAAGAAAACGAGCAGTTAAACTTAGAGGCATATTTGCAAACAATTGCTAGTATCGGTTATCAACTATATGTAATAGACGCAGAGGGGCAGGCTGCATTTTACGGTAGTGATTTTCGTTTGACCGCGCTTGATGATAGCGTAAAGCAGGCTGTTATTGAAGGGCAAATTTACCACGGAATGCGTGATTACCCACGTCAGCTTTTTATTACTGGTTTTTTTGCTAATGATTTAACGAATTCCGTAGGCGTGCCATTCCAATATAAGGGTGATAAATATGCATTGTTTGCACGCCCTGATATACGCCTGCTATTTAATGAAATGCATGTTGTGCTTGGGAATATGATGCTGATTTCTTTAGTTGCTAGTTTAGCTGCTATTTTGCTTGCAGCATGGTATTTGGTAAAGCCGATTCGAGCTTTAACGGCTGCGACAAAGCAAATAGCAAAGGAGGATTACGATGTAGCAATTGAAATTGCACGCACAGATGAACTTGGATTATTAGCGAAAAGCTTTAATAAAATGGCACAAGATTTAAAGCAGCAAGACGAAACACGTAAAAGCTTTATTCGCAATATTTCTCATGATTTACAAACGCCGCTACAAAACATTCATGGCTATGCCAATCTGTTAAAAAATAAGCAGCTAACAGATGAAAACCGCCTGCATTATGCGGATATTATTGAAGCGGAAACGAGCCGTCTTTCAAGCTTAACAAGACAGTTACTCCTGTTAAATTCGCTAGATGAACTTGTCTATAAAAGACGGCAAACGACCGTAAATATTACACAGCAAATTGAGCGAGCGGTGCTGAAAAGTCAGTGGATGATTGAGCAAAAAGAGTTGGCTATATGGCTACAACTGGATGAAGCGATTTTTCATGGTGATGAAACATTGCTCGAAAATATTTGGGAAAATCTTATTGCAAACGCCATTAAATATAATCGACAGGGTGGAGAAATTAATATTAAATTGGTAAATGAGCCAACTGTAATTACGCTAGAAATTTCTGATACAGGCATCGGTATTCGACAGGAGCATTTACAGCATATTTTTAAGCGCTTTTACCGAGTGGATGAGGCGAGACAAACGAAGGGGACAGGCCTAGGGCTAGCGATTGTTCAAGAGGTCGTTCATTTTTATAACGGTCAAATTGCAATAAATAGTAAAGAAAATGAGGGCACGACAATAACGATTCAATTGCCAAAATAGCGTTGCAGTTCAGCTTGAGTTCAGATAACGTCGATACAATACTTCCATATGAAACGATATGGAGGTATTTTATTATGGAAAAAGTATGGAGCATACGATTAATTCGTTTAGCAGCAATTTTTGGTTTAATAGGAGCCATTTTAGGCTCTGATATGGCGGGCTCAGGGAATTACCAATTTAGAGCAATTCATGCACATATGCTCGTTGTTGGATGGTTATCTGTATTTGCATGGGGCTTGTTTTATAAAGTATACCGTGTTCGCATACAAAAATTAGTATCTATACATGGTTGGACAACTGTCATTGGCTCGGTAGGATTAACAATTGGCATGTTATTCTACAATATCAATCCATTTCAAATGAATGAAGTGTTTACATTAATTACATTTATCGCTGGCGGAACAGCATTATTAATCAGCTTTGCCTTGTTTATTGCCATCACATTTTTGCTAGAGGACTAAATTGTGTGAGAATTGTGTGTGTGCCTGGCACCCACACAATATGCTACAATTAATCCAATAAAGGAGGCGTATGAAAATGCAGCCAAATTGGATTAGGCAACGCGCATATTTAACACCGAATCGCATTGGACTTCGCTTCGAAGAGCAGAGCTGGACTTTTCAGCAATTGCATGAAGAAGCATTATATAAAGCAGGACAGTTGGCAACGCTTGCGAAGCAGGGGGGGCGAGTAGCAATTTTAGCTCCCTCTACGCCAGAGCTTATTAAAGTGATTTATGGGTGTATGCATTTGCAGTTAGAGATGGTGCTTTTAAATGGGCGTTTGTCAGCGGAGGAGCTTGCTTATCAAATTGAGGATGCGCAAGTAACAGTCGTATTGGCGGCAGCAAGCGAAGTACATAAATTACCGCAAAATATAGAGTTTGTTACATTTGAGCAGCTTATGAGCGTGCAGGCGGTTGAAGTCGAGATTGCGTCTACTTGGTCAGAGGAACAAACTGTTTCGATTATGTATACTTCTGGTACGACAGGCTTTCCGAAAGGTGTGCGTCAAACTGTAAAAAATCATAGTATGAGTGCCATTAGCTCGGCATTAAATTTAGGAACTACAGAGCAGGATGTATGGCTTTGTACTGTACCTATTTTTCATATTAGTGGCTTTTCCATTTTAATGCGCTCATTGCTGTATGGAGCAACTGTCAGCTTATATGAAAAATTTGATGCGATGGCTTGCGTACAAGAAATAGTTGAGGGACATGTGACAAATATTTCTCTTGTCTCAGTAATGCTTGAGCGTGTTATAAGTGAAATGGAACGCTTGCAAGTGCAAGCACACCCCAACTTCAAAATACTGCTTGCGGGTGGTGGTTTGATACCAGTTGATTATTTACAGCGCGCCGCGAAAGTGCAATTACCTGTTGTGCAAACATATGGTATGACAGAAACCGCATCGCAAACAGCAACGCTTGCTAGCGCTGATGCACTACGCAAAATTGGCTCAGCAGGAAAGCCGCTATTTTTTAATGAGGTGCGCATTCAAGGTACAGAGGAACCATTTGTGGAGGGAGAAATTTGCATCCGAGGCCCTCATGTCACACCGGGCTATATTGGGCGTTTTGCTGAACGTTCAAGCACTGAAAACGGCTGGCTACTAACAGGTGATATAGGCTATTTAGATGATGAAGGCTATTTATATGTGGTCGATCGCCGCGCTGATTTAATTATTTCTGGTGGGGAAAATATTTATCCAGCAGAAATTGAAAATGCTTTACTAGCACATCCAAATGTATTAGAAGCTGGTGTTTGTGGTATAGCAGATGATAAATGGGGACAAGTACCGATTGCCTTTATTATACAAAAACAAGCTGTAAGTGAAGAGGAGTTACGTGCATTTTGCGAGCATAAGCTTGCAAGCTATAAGCTACCAAAGCGATTTTATTTTGTTGAAAGCTTACCACGCAATGGCTCTAACAAGCTGTTGAGAAGAAAATTGAAGGAATTATTGTAAAAGAGAATGGGACTGTCTGAAAAGTCCATTTTGTTTTGCCACCGCATTGAAATCAATGTTTTCATCGCTTCCCTTTTACTGAAGGATAACACTGCTAAAGCCAACGTTCATCCCATTTTTAAAAGAGGCGTTTTCTGTTTATAGGAATCAACATTTTGTGAAACATCATCGCGACTGTCCAAAATGCCGGCTATGCACGGCTTTTTGGACAGTCCCCTTTTATTAGAATAAAAAGATTTGAAGCATATTTTAAATGGTTAAATTCCGTGCTTTTCAATTTTATCCTGCCGTAAGACTTCCACTGGAAGAACATTAAGGATAAGTGGGAGATTAATTGCCCGTAAAAGCCCGATTGGTTCAACTAACAATCAGTGGAGAAAAGCACCCACTAATTGAAGTTTCACTTTATAATGACCAAAGAGATTTTGAGCTTTTGGGAAGGTCCTCTTTTCATATGCCTTCTTAAAATATAGGCTTTATTGCAATGCCTTGGCTAATTGCTCAATATTATGCTGCATTAAAGTGAAGTAGTTTTCATTGTTTTTAATATCTTCCTTCGTTAAAACACTTAAATTATGCAATGTTAATGCCTCTGCTCCGACCTCTTTTTGGATGACCGTTGTTAAATTTGAAGAAACATTTTGTTCGAAGAAAATATAGCTAATGTTTTCTTCTTTAGCTAAATCAACGATTGCCGCTAATTGCTTTTGTGACGGCTCACTTTGGGAGTTTAGGCCAGCAACAGGAATTTGATTAAAGCCATAATGACCTGCTATATAGCCGAACGCCGCATGGGATACAAAAAATGTTTTCATTGTTGTTTGCTTGGCCATTGCTTCAAAATCGGCATGCAGTGTATCAAGCTCCGAAGCTAGTTCCTCATAATTTTTTGTGAAAAGCTCTTGCTGCTCTGGCAACATGTCAACAAGCTCATTTTTGATTGATAATGCAAGCTCCTTTGATAGAACAGGTGATAGCCATACATGTGTATCATGCTCATGATGACCATGTTCTTCGTGGTCTCCATGCTCCTCATCATGCTCGTGGTCATGGTCCTCTTCATCCTCTGCATGCACATGACCTGTGGAAATGTGGAACTGCTCATCCGTTATATTGTCGGCTGTAGCAACTAATTTAACATGCTCATTCGCTAATGTTTTTTTAGCGTTTTCAACAAAGCCTTCTAAGCCCTGTCCAATATAAAAGAATAGTTCAGCGTCTGCTAGTGCCATCATATCTTTTTGTGTCGGCTCGAATGTATGTTCATTCGCTCCAGCAGGATAAATAGACTCCACCTGCACAAAATCTTCGCCGATGCGCTCGGCAAAATATTGTAACGGGTAAACAGTCGTATAAACAGTTAAAGAATTACTAGATGCTTTCTGGTCTTCACTGCCACATGCTGCTAGCAACGCAAGGATTGCTAATAAAAAAAAGTAAATAAATTTTTTCATCATTAAATCTCCTAAATAGTAATTATTACGATTTGTGCAATCGACGTTTTTTATCATAACTCAATTACAAAAAAAAAACAATAAAAAAAACCTTCGAAATTTATTTTTTTTTCGAAGGCCACTTTTCAGGCACGGGATCAAAGCCACCTGGATGGAGTGGATGGCATTTTAGTATGCGCATTGTTGTTAAAATAAATCCTTTTATTGCTCCATGCTTTTGGAACGCTTCAAGTCCGTAGCTTGAGCAAGTTGGATGAAAGCGACAAGAAGGAGGCGTCATAGGTGAAATATATTTGCGATAAAATTTAATTAACCAAATAAAAGGATGCTTCATTTTTGTTGCTGCTCATTTTCTTGTTCAGCTGGCATTGAATCAATTGTTTGTTTTGCTGAAAAATTATTTTGACGTGCAACCCAAATAATCACAATGGCAAATGTTGACATTATGGCAATTACTACTATAAAAACTAGTGCAAGATTCATATTTCTCACCTCATATTTATCTCTTATTACTAAGCTGTAAAACATATGCGAACATGCAGGTTCACTTTATTATAAGCAAATTCCTTTTAATTAGCTATACATGTGAATATGAATTACTACTTCGGGTAATGATAAGAAAAAATTGAAGGGAGCATCTGCATGAATAAATACAAAATGTATGTATCGATAACTGATTTGACATGTAGCCATATTCCGAATTTATCGTCCAATGAATTTAAGGTGGAACTAGAGCCTGCTATTGCTCGCATTTTTACAAAGCTTTTCAATCAAATCAATGGTCTTGAAGGTCATAATTTATGGCGAGCACATTTACCTTATATACCTTACCATTATGATGAATTAAATCATGATATTGATACACGATTAAAAAAAATTTATGCGTTACTGCATGAATTCGGTGATAATCATACGAAGGAATTTGTTGAGCAGTTACCATATTTCAAGCTTAAGGGATAAGATGTAAAGACGATAGCGTCTAAAAAGCGTGCAAGGCACTGCTTTTCAGACGCCCTCCTTGAAGGATGCTAGCTCCTTCGTTACACTAATAAGGATAAGGAGTTGGCATATATGTTTACGTTTACAGATGAAAATGGTTTCAAGGTTGTTTTGCGATTTGACCATGGTCCCTTTGAAGTAGAGCCTCGCCATGTGTTGGTGCTCGTGCAGCACAAGGGAAAATGGCTGTGCGCGGTGCATAAGGAGAGAGGAGTAGAATTTCCAGGCGGGAAGCAGGAGGCAGGGGAAACGTTATTACAGGCGGCTATTCGCGAAGTATATGAGGAAACACAGGTGCAGATAAAAGATGTAGAGTGGTTTGCTTATTATGTAGTACATACAAAAACACCGTTTTGTAAGGCAGTATTTACCGCAAATGTAGCGCATATTGAAGAGTTTGTAGGTGAATATGAAACGACAGGGCGATTATGGCTTACGGCAGACGAATTGCTCACTCATCCACATTTAAGCTTCTATATGCGAGATGCAGGTATGAAAAAGATGTTACAGGAAGTGGAATGCAAGTGAAGAAAAATGGAATAATTGAAGAAATAAGACGCTACCCTTCACCGAATGAAAAAGTGCGCTTAGATGAAATCATTTATTGGTCAAATGGCTTGCGTGTAAAGGGCTTGCTAGCTCGACCGAAGCAAGAGGGACAATATGAGGCACTGCTCTATTTACGTGGTGGTCTGCAATTTATCGGAATGGTACGCCCTGCACGAATCGCACAATTTGCCGCACAAGGCTTCGTTGTTTTTGCCCCCTATTACCGCGGTAATCGAGGGGGCGAGGGCAGGGATGAGTTTGCTGGTGAGGATCGTTATGATGCAGTATATGCCGTTGACGTACTAAAGCAGTTTTGCGATGCACAAAAAGTGCATTTATTTGGCTTTTCACGCGGTGGCTTAATGGCGTTATGGACGGCAATATTGCGTGATGATATTGCCTCACTCGTGACATGGGCAGGAGTGTCTGATGCGACTGATACATATTGGCAAAGAGTCGATATGCGCCGAGGGTTAAAGCGTATTATCGGAGGGACACCGAATAAAGTACCAGAGCGCTATAATCAGCGTACTCCCTTATATGAAATTACGAAATTACATGCGCCTGTTTTAATTATTCATGGCACTGAGGACCAGCATGTGCAGCCGATGCATGCATATAAGCTAGAGCAATATTTGCGAAACAACAACAAGCAAGTAGAAGCTTGGTATGCAAGTGGGCTAAAGCATCATTATCCACCACGGCTTAATTGTCAAACAGTAAGGCAGCTTTGCCAGTGGATGAAAAAGCAGCTAATTTAAGCGTCTGATTTTTGCGATGAATAATAAAAAAGTTGATAATATAATTGAAAATACAGCAGAATAAGGCAACCATATATTTGTATTATAAAGATACGAATGTGTTGAATTTGGATGGACAATTTGAGAAACGCCAAGTAATAATATACTAAATGGAAGAATAAGTGGTTTTTCATCCTTAATGTGAAAAATTTGCTGTAAGCCGATAAGCGTCACATAAAAATAAATAAACGCTCGAGTATAAATGGTAATAATCCACATAAATGCGATGATAACTTCAATTCTTTGGAAGAAATTACCGATAGAAATTCGCTGCGCTAATATGTAGGTCGGATAATTTTGTGAAGCTGTATTCATATCCCCTAGCACTAATATGCATAAAGTAATAATGAAAATTAAGACAATCCCGCCTAATAAAATACCTAGATAAAAGCCTTTTTGGGCAGATTTATTTATATTGACCGTAGAAGGATAAATCATTAAAAGCATAATCGACGGAAAGGCGAAGATACTCATAAAATAAAGCACGCTTGCAATAAATGTGCGGGGAGGAGTATCCAGCATCGGTTGCATATTTTCAAATTTAATATCTGGTGTAATGAAAATAATAAAAAATAAAAACAACAGTAGAAATACAGGAAAAAGTAATTCAGCAGAACGAGCAAAAGTTTCTAACCCTAAATAATTTGCCAAAATAATAATAAAGCCAAATAATAACACAAATGCGAAGTTAGGTGTTTCAGGCATAATTTCAATTTGCATGAAGTTTCCGATATAATACAACATCTCGCCTGAATTTAAAAACGCAAACAATATAAATAAAATTGCAACAGGCTTGCCTAGCCATTTACCTAATACTTTTTCGATTATTTCAATCAAAGTATATTTTGGAAATGTATTGGCAAGCTTGACGAAAAGCATAATTAATAAAAAGCTAAGTAATACCCCAACTATCGCAGCAATCCAAGCATCCTGTTTTGCGAGCTTTGCTAAATAGGCAGGAATAATTAAAATGGATGTACCTATCGAATATAAAAAGGTGATAATTGTAAATTGGCGTGTGCTAATCATTTGTTTATTGCTCATTCTATTCTCCGCTCCTTATATACCTAGCAATGCGTGAAGAGCGTTGCTAATTGGTTGAAAAATAAATGTGATGAAATCTAAGGGGCTCGGTAAATAAATGTGAAGGCTTAGAGTGATGGCCAAAGCTGTGCCTATTGTAAGCAAAATGAAAAATAGCCACGTAGTAGCTGGTTCTTTATTGTCGCGTAATATAGCCCATTGTGAGCTAATGATTATAATAACAATAACAGCAATAGCAAATGACATAACCATATAGCATCACTCCTGTGTAGGAAAAAATGTTGAATTTTGTATAGTGCCAGTATTTCTAGTATGTACGACTACATCAACTGTAACCTCAACATTTGGAAAAAGGCTTTCCCACTCATTTTTTATATTTCTCCATTTTTTAGGCTCCTGCTTGTGTAGCACTTTATTAAATTGGACAGCGTCAGCCTCATATTTTTTTTGTAAGGCATGTAATGTCTTTTCTATTTTTTGTTTAATAACATCGGACGTTTTGTCGTTAATTTCTTTAATTGTTTGCTCTTTTGTCAAATCAATTACACACTTAACCTCACCAATATTTTGCTGAAGGTCAACTAATACATGAATTTTAGGTGTATTATTGTCAAATTTTCCTTTGACGGTTGTTTTGGAACGAGTAATTTCCACTGCTAAATTGCCATCCTCAGGACAAGTTATTTGCTCGATTGTGCTTTTAATATTATCTGTTAAAAAATTATAGCCCTTACTTTCTTCATCCGTCAGTAGCCCCACCATTTTCCCTTTTTTGAGAACAGCAAAGCCACTGTATTTTAAAATAGTTGGGACAACGATTTGATCAACATTTTCTTTGCTCATCCCTATTTCTTTACTACCAATAAGATTTAAAGTGGAGAGGACAAGGCTGTTATCCTCATAGTGTAGCGCATCAATTAAATCATACAAGGCGACTGTTGCTGTAGAGCCCCATGCCTTTTCGGAAATTTTGAGAGAGAATGTTATTTTATTGGCTGGTATTTTTTCAACAGGCGTCAGCACGCTGATAATATCTTTAGCTGTTGTTTCGTATGCAGCGATAACATTCAAATCATTACGAAATTCATGGTCACGAGATAAAAAATCTAGTGCAGGCTTAATTCCACTCTCCAGCAATTCACTGCCGAAAACTATAATTTGTAAATGCGAAAAATATGATTTTCTAGGTGCTAACAATGTGACTTTCCGAATTGCTTCAAATATTGTAGGACCAGTTGCTGAATACGTAGAAACTGGAGAGCGCCCGCTTGTTGGCTGTTTAGAAGAAATTTCACCGGGATTAACGACTTGAACAGTTACTTCATATTCATCACCTTGCTGGTCGATACCTAGTGCAACAACAATGGCAATATCATTAAGCTCTTTTTTGCTCCAACACCCGCTTAACAGCAGGCATATGGAAAGAAACAATAAAATGGAAGCGATTTTGTGCATTGCTGACACCCCTTTTACAAATGAAAATCTATCCAACATTAACGGGCAGTAAGACGCCCACTTCAAGATTTAAGTGAAAATACGCTAAAGGATAAGTGAGAGATTAACTGCCCGTAAAAGCCCGATTGGTTCAACTAACAATCAGTGGGGATGAGGAAAACCCCCACTGATAGAAGTTTCACTTTATCTTTTATATCTTTTTTTATATTTTGATTCTCTCGTCATATTTGTTTGGTTTACTAAACGAGGTCTTTTCTTTAAAAATCTTCTAGGGAGCAGTAAAATGGCATCCTTTTGATTTTCGAGTATCAGTGGTGCAAACGGACTCATGTATGGAATGCCGAATGAACGTAAACTACATAAATGTAGAACAAGTGCTAACATACCAATCATGACACCATAAAGACCAAAGCCTCCCGCTAGTAAAATGAAAGGAAAGCGCAAAACTCGAATAGAGTTTGAAAGACCATATGACGGAAAAATAAAACTACAAATAGCAGTTAAAGCGACAATAATAACTGTTACCGCTGAAACAACGCCCGCTGTAACCGCTGCTTCCCCAATAACTAATGTGCCAACAATCGAGACAGCAGGACCGATAGTGCGTGGCATGCGTAGTCCAGCTTCACGTAAAATTTCAAATGCAAGTTCCATTAATAATGCTTCGATTACAGCAGGAAACGGCACACCTTCCCGCTGTGATGCAATACTTATAAGTAAAGGTGTTGGTAGCATTTCATGATGAAATGTCGTGATGGCAACATAAAAGGCAGGTGCAACTAATGAAATAAGAATTGCAACAAATCTTAATAACCGAATAAGAGAGCTGACAATTGCATTTGAGTAATAATCCTCAGATGATTGTAAAAACGATGTAATAAGGGAAGGGACAATTAGCACAAAGGGCGTACCATCAACCATAATGGCGACCTTACCTTCAAGCAATTCCCCTGCAATAACATCTGGACGCTCTGACGTATACATCGTTGGAAACAATGAGAATTGAGCATCTTGAATTAATGATTCAATATAACCACCTTCTAAAATACCATCAATATCAATTTGATTGAGTCGGTCAAATACCTCTTGAACAATTTTATCATTGGCAATACCATTTATATGGATAATTGCTACATCTGTTTGTGTAACATCGCCAATAATTTTACTTTGAACCCATAAATTAGGGTTCTTTATTTTACGACGAATGAGCGCTGTATTTGTACGCAATGTTTCAGTAAAGGATTCACGTGGTCCGCGTATAACAGACTCTGTTGCAGGCTCCATCACAGGGCGGTCTTTAGGGTCCTTTATATTCGTCGCAAGTGCGGTCGCTAAACCGTCCACTATGATAATGGCACTTCCATTGAAAAGCGCACTGTAGAGCGTTGCAAATTTTTGTATTTCTTGGACATTGCCAATCGTTAAGCAGTATTGCTTTAAAAAATCAGTTGTTTTTTCAATATTTTCTTCAATTTGGTCTGTTAATAATCCCATGATGGGCTCCAACAATGTATTTGTGATATCTGCTTTATTAACTAAGCCATCTATATAAACAATAGCTAAAGATTGTTTAGTTGATTCTCCGATAAAAAGTTGTCGCACCATCACATCATCACTATAACCAACAGTCTGTTGTATTGTATCAATCGTATGTTGTAATGAAGTAAATAGTGGTTTCTGATGGGCATTAGGTGAAAGCTTAGAAGGGGAGTGTGTCTGTGTATCTGAATGTTCCATGTTCCATCTCCTCCAATACTTATAAGGAGAGGATAGTCAAATTTTAATAAAATTAAACGAGTATTTTACGAAAAAGCATTAAATTTAGTGTTGACAACCTTTTAAATCGATTTATATTTTTATTGTTTTAATAAAAAAAACGTCTGAAAAGCAGTGCTTTCACACGCTTTTTCAGACGTCTCTTTTACTAGTATATTAAACTAATGGACCGCCTTGTTTTGAAATATCTTCCGAAACATTCTCGAATTTTTGGAAGTTGTCATTGAAAAGACCTGCTAAATGCTTAGCTTTTGTATCATAAGCATTTTTATCAGCCCAAGCATCGCGAGGGTTTAATACTTCCGACGGTACACCTTCAATTGCTGTTGGAATGTGTAAGCCGAATACTGCATCTTGTGTTGTTTCAACATCGCTTAGTTTACCTTCGATAGCAGCACGCACCATTGCGCGTGTGTAAGAGAGCTTCATACGGCTACCTACGCCATATTCGCCACCAGTCCAACCAGTGTTTACTAAAAATACTTGTGAGCCGTGCTCATCAATTTTCTTACCTAACATTTCTGCATAAACTGTTGCAGGAAGCGGTAGGAATGGAGAACCGAAGCATGTTGAGAATACTGGTTCTGGCTCTGTTACGCCACGTTCTGTACCTGCTAACTTCGATGTGAAGCCGCTTAGGAAATGATACATCGCTTGCTCCTTTGTTAATTTTGAGATTGGAGGTAATACACCAAATGCATCTGCAGTTAAGAACACGATTGTTTGTGGGTGTCCTGCTACAGAGGGCTTTGCGATATTTTCAATATACTCAATCGGGTAAGCTACGCGCGTATTTTCTGTTAACGAACCGTCGTCATAGTTGCAAATACGTGTATTTTCATCTACAATAACGTTTTCTAATACAGAGCCGAAGCGAATCGCATTATAAATTTCAGGTTCTTTTTCTTTTGAAAGGTTAATTGTTTTTGCATAGCAACCACCTTCAATATTGAAAACGCCATTGTCTGACCAGCCGTGTTCGTCATCACCGATTAATTTACGGTCGCTATCTGCTGATAAAGTCGTTTTGCCTGTACCAGATAAGCCGAAGAATAAAGCGACATCGCCCGCTTCACCAACGTTTGCTGAGCAGTGCATTGATAAAATATCTTGCTCTGGTAATAAATAATTCATAATGCTGAAAATAGATTTTTTCATTTCACCAGCGTATTCTGTACCACCGATTAAAATCACTTTCTTTTCTAATGAAACAATAATGAATGTTTCTGAATTTGTTCCATCAACAGTTGGATCTGCTTTAAAGTTTGGTGCAGAAACAATTGTAAAGTCTGTTGTATGTGTAGCAAGCTCCTCGGCAGTTGGGCGGATAAATAATTGATGGCAGAATAAATTATGCCATGCATATTCATTAATAACTTTAATACCGATTTGTGAATCTTTATCTGCACCAGCAAAACCATTAAATACGAAAAGCTCGTCGCGTTCTTTTAAATAATTAACTACCTTTACATATAGTTTTTCAAACACTTCAGAAGAAATCGGACGGTTTACTTTTCCCCAGTCAATTTTATCTTTCGTGCTTTCTTCTTCTACTGTATATTTATCTTTAGGAGAACGACCAGTATATTTGCCTGTTTCAGCACGTAATGCACCGTCAACAGTTAGAATTGCTTCTCCACGAGATGTTGCTTTTTCTACTAACTGTGGAACAGAAAGTTGAACATGAATATTTGTACCGTTTAATAAATCTTTCAGTTCGTTTGCAATTTCTACTGAATTCATCGCTTAAAACCATCCTTTTATTTATAATATTCCCAAGTTTGGTGGGAATTCATTTCTTTTAACTACAAAAAGTATAACACATTAAATGAAATAGTCTATACTAATTCGAGAGAAATTTATGAAATTTTTAGTCGGTAAATCGGAAAAAATGAATGGATGTGTATAGTATTTGACAGCGCAAAAAAAATTATGTATTATATGAAATTGAACGGATACTCTTATCCCGAGCTGGTGGAGGGTCAGGCCCTATGAAGCCCGGCAACCTGCATGACTTTTCACATCATGCGTTGGTGCCAACCTGATGCAAGGAGCTTTCTCCTTGAACGATAAGAGTGAAAGGGAACGAAAATACAATCCTTTCTCTCATGCTTATGAGTGAAAGGTTTTTTTATTGCCTAAAAAAGTTCGTCATTGAAAAACCTAGTTGATAAACTAGCTGTCTAGCACTGCGCTTGAAACGATTCGCAACGCTTACTATTATATAGATAAATGCTTAAACAGCAAGACAGCCTTAAACTTAAGACGATGATAAAACTTTTCTTTATGACTATACCTTTCAAAAACCTTGTGTTAAGAGGCGGTAATGGTTTGAGTTGATTCCATATTCATGGGCAGCCATTATGAAAACGATTGATGCACAAAAGTGTAGTGAATCATTAACTGTCTGTAAAAGCCGAAGCGGCGAAGTTTGATAAAGAATGGATGAAATACTCTTCTATTATATTAAAGCATCGCCTTAAAAGCTTGACATGGGTAAGGAGTACCGTATCATATTCGCAGGAACTATAGGAGGAAACAAAATGACAAATCGTAGACTATTTACATCTGAAAGTGTTACTGAAGGACATCCAGATAAAATTTGCGACCAAATCTCAGATGCAATTTTGGACGCCATTTTAGCTGAAGATCCAAATGCTCGTGTAGCATGTGAAACAACGGTAACGACAGGGCTAGTACTAGTGGCAGGAGAAATTACGACTTCTACTTATGTAGATATTAAAGGAATTGTACGTGACACTGTAGCAGAGATTGGCTATACGCGTGGTAAATATGGCTTCGATGCTGAAAACTTAGCAGTGCTTGTAGCAATTGGCGAACAATCACCTGATATTGCACAAGGCGTAGACCAAGCTCTTGAGGCACGTGAAGGCTCAATGTCAGACGAGGCGATTGAAGCAATTGGTGCGGGTGACCAAGGATTAATGTTTGGGTATGCATGTAACGAAACACCAGAGCTAATGCCGCTACCAATTAGCTTGGCGCATAAGCTAGCGCGCCGTTTAACAGAAGTGCGAAAATCAGGTGAATTAAAATATTTACGTCCAGATGGAAAAACACAAGTAACGGTTGAGTACGATGAAAATAATGTACCAGTACGTGTAGATACAATTGTTATTTCAACACAGCATGATGAAGAAGTAACATTGGAGCAAATTCAAGCAGATTTAAAGCGTGTTGTAATTGCACCAGTTGTACCAGCTGAGCTATTAGATGAAGCAACAAAATATTTTATTAATCCGACAGGTCGCTTTGTTATCGGTGGACCAAAGGGCGATGCCGGTTTAACAGGTCGCAAAATCATTGTGGATACTTACGGAGGCTATGCGCGACATGGTGGTGGGGCATTCTCAGGTAAGGATGCGACAAAAGTAGACCGCTCTGCGGCTTACGCAGCGCGTTATGTGGCAAAAAATATCGTTGCTGCTGGTTTAGCAGACCGTGCAGAAGTACAGCTTGCTTATGCAATCGGTGTGGCACAGCCTGTATCAATTGCTGTAGATACATTTGGTACGGGAACAGTGCCATCTTCTCAAATTGTAGAATGGGTCCGTGAGCTCTTTGATTTACGCCCAGCAGGTATTATTAAAATGTTAGATTTACGCCGACCAATCTTTAAACAAACTGCAGCTTATGGACATTTCGGTCGTACAGATTTGAATGTACCTTGGGAGCAAACAGATAAAGCAGACGTATTAAAGGAAAAAGCAGCATTATTAGTGAAATAATAGTGAAGGGGTTGTCCGAAAGCAGGCAGACGCGCTGCTTTCAGACAGCTCTTTTTTTTATATAGATTCAGAGCGGAAGTGTAGTGACAAATCTTATTTATTGCGATAGCAAGGTGCCAGATGCAGAAGCAAATGAAGTGAGTGCTCCTGTGGTGTTGACAATAAATTGTCAACATCCCCGTCGCAAGGGAAGGGGTGCTCCTGCGGTAGTAACAATAAATTGTTACTATCCTCGTCGCAAACAAATATGTAAAGTCCCTTTACATATTTGTTTGCAATGATTTATAATATTGGCCTTTTTCTACATATTCACGAATAATGCGATCCATGTCTTCACGATCCTCTGCATTTACTTCGCGTACGACCTTTGCGGGACGCCCCATTGCGAGCATATTTGGTGGTATTTTTTTACCTGGGGGAACGAGACTGCCCGCACCAATAAACGCACCTTCTCCAATTTCAGCTCCATCAAGAATGATTGAGCCCATGCCGATTAGTGCTCGTTTGCGAATGGTACAGCCATGCAATGTCACCTGATGACCAACCGTTACTTCATCTTCAATAATTACAGGGTTATTTGGACTTTGGTGTATGCAGCTCAAATCTTGTATACTAACTCGTTTGCCAATAATTGTTGCTGCTACATCACCACGAATAACTGTATTAAACCATATTGTCGATTCCTCTCCAATTGTAACGTCGCCTGTTATCGTAGCGAAATCTGCAATAAATGCAGAGGAATCAATTTTGGGTAGTATTCCTTTATATGGGTAAATCATAATAAAAACGCTTCCTTTCTTTATACACACTATGCAACCATCGTATCAAAAGTAGAGAAAAATAGAAAATAAAATTTAAACAATGCTTAAAAAACCGATTATAATAGAAGAATCTATTGTAGCAATCGTAATAAAAGATATAATGAATCTTCAGTGTTAATATAGGATAAATGTATATAATGAGCGACAGTAGGATAACAATAAATTTAAGTTTTAGAATGTAGGAGGGATTGCAATGTGGAAATGGGAGGCTGATGGGCAGCCAAAGGCAGTTGTGGCAATTGTCCATAGTGCATATGAGCATCATCGCTGGTATGCTTGGCTCATTGAAAAGCTGCGTAGTGCAGGATTTCACGTTGTAATGGGAGATTTGCCAGGCCATGGAGAACAGGCACAGAATAGAGGCTACCATGATGAGGATTTTTTTAAATATGAGGACTATGTAAAACAGTTGGTAGAAATAGGGTTATCTGAAAACTTACCTGTATTTGTTATAGGGAATGGTTTAGGTGCAACAGTATTAATGAATGTTTTACAAAAAAAGAAATTAGAATGTGCAGGCGCCATATTTGTGTCGCCTTGGCTACAGCTCAAGCTACAGCCTGGTAAAATGTCAAATGCATTAACAAGTATTAGTGCGTTGACTTCTAGTGTCAAGCTTCAGCATGATATTACGATGCAACGGATGTCTCGAAATTATGAGGTATATGAGGAGCTAAAGGATGATGTTCCTCATAATACAACTGTTACAGTAAAGTGGTATAAAGATTTGCAACAGCTACTGAAGCGTTTAAAAAATGTAGAAGTGAAATTTCCGAATTTACCTATTTTAATGATGACGGGAGAAAGGGATTCAATTACCGATATACAAGTATCAAAAAATTGGTTATTACAACAACCATTAACTCATTTTCAATATAAAGAATGGTCGGATTGTCAGCACAGTTTATATTTTGAAATGGAAAGAGAAGAAGTATATTTATACACAAAAGATTTTATGAATAATGTGTTGCGCTCGTTAGGCTATATAATTTAACGATGTAAAAATACTAGAATAAAATATTTATTTGATAATAAATTTTGCGGGTTGTGTCATGTGAAAATACTTTACATACAATGTTGACTTTATTTGAAAAATAGGCATTGGAAACGCTTTATTAAAATATTTAATAGATGAAAATTGAGTATGCTAGATGTATTTCTAGTATACTTTTTTTGGCTTAAAGGCTTATGGAATCTAACTTTTCAGAATTTTGGGACACGAAATATTTAGAATCTTTTAAAAAATGTATTGCATAAAAAATGTATATGTAATATAGTAAATTTCAAAATAATACATTGTTTCAAAGGGGGATTTTGATGGAGTCAGTTGTAGGTTTTTTAAATGATGTTTTGTGGGGACCATGGTTTATTTATGCTATTTTGCTAGTTGGACTATTTTTCTCGATTATTACTCGTTTTTTACAAGTACGCCTTATTAAAGACATGTTTGTGTTGATGTTCAAAGGGGAGAAATCTGATAAGGGTATTTCATCATTCCAAGCGATGTCTATTGCTTTATCAGGACGCGTAGGTACAGGTAATATCGCAGGTACAGCAACTGCGATTGGTATGGGGGGACCTGGTGCTGTATTTTGGATGTGGGCTATTGCCTTTATTGGTGCCGCAACAGCTTATGTTGAATCTACTTTGGCGCAAATTTATAAAGAAGAAAAAGAAACAGAATACCGCGGTGGTCCTGCCTACTATATTGAAAAAGGTACAGGACAAAAATGGTTTGGTGTATTATTTGCAGTTATAGCAGTAATTGCAATGTTATTTTTAATGCCTGGTGTGCAATCTAATGCGATTTCAGGTGCGGTAGAAAATGCCTTTGGTTTAGCACCTTGGATTACTGGTGTTATTATTATCGTTTTATTAGGCACAATTATTATTGGTGGGGTTAAATCAATTGCGAATGCGGCACAAGTTATCGTACCATTTATGGCTGCCGCTTATATGATTATGGCATTTATCATTATTGTGATGAATTTTTCAGAAATACCAACAGTTATCGGTTTAATTTTCTCAAGTGCATTTGGTGCTCAAGAAATTTTTGGCGGAATCGTAGGTTCGGCTATTGCTTGGGGAGTTAAACGTGGTATTTACTCAAATGAGGCTGGTCAAGGTACAGGTGCTCACCCTGCAGCAGCAGCAGAAGTATCTCATCCTGCTAAGCAAGGGATTGTACAGGCAGCATCTGTTTATATTGATACATTATTAGTTTGTTCAGCAACAGCGTTTATGATTTTATTTACAGGTATGTACAATGTCCATGATGAAAAAGGGGATAAAATCGTTGTTCAGCATGAATCAGCAGAATATGAAATTTACCCGACGATTTACACGGGTGAGTTTGGTCAAAATAATTATACAGGTGACGCTCAAATTTCATACGCACAATCAATTAAAGAAGGGGCTACTTATACACAACATGCTGTAGAAAGCGCTATTCCAGGCTTTGGTGCACCATTCGTAGCGATTGCATTATTCTTCTTCGCCTTTACAACAATAATGGCTTATTATTACATTGCTGAGACAAACGTTGCTTATTTATTCTCTGGAACAGCGGAGAAAATTGGTATATGGATTGCTAAAATCGCCATTTTAATTGCAGCCTTTTTAGGTACAGTACGTACTTCAGATTTAGCATGGGCTATGGGGGATGTTGGATTAGGCTTAATGGTTTGGGTAAACGTCATTGCGATTTTAATCGTTATGAAACCAGCAATTGTTGCATTAAAAGATTATGATAGACAGAAAAAAGAAGGAAAAGACCCACAATTTGACCCTACTAAGCTAGGTATTAAAAATGCAGATTTCTGGGTTGAACGTAACAAAGGAAAATCATAAGGGAATAATGAAAGCTACCAAAAGTGTATGATTTGCTTTTGGTAGCTTTTTGTTTTAACTATGCTGAACCGCTTGTGTCGCAGGGGATTTTCTTAAAGAAATTGCTGCGCAGCCTAAAGCTGCGATAGCAAAAATGGCACCAAATATAGATAAGTAAATGGCAGATGAAGTGAAAGCAAATACGATGCCACCAACTGCTGAACCAATTGAAATGCCTATTTGTAATGCTGCGGTATTCAAACTTTGCTGAATATCGGATGTTTTCGGTGCTATTTGGATTAAATAATTTTGCAATGGCGGTGTCAATGCCCAGCTTAGTGCCCCCCAAAATACTGTGATAATTAAAAATAACGGTAATGCAATGATTGTAAATGGAATAAGAAGTAGCACAACAGTGAATGAGGCTACGACAAATAATATCGTTTTTTTCGTGCCTAGCTTATCATTTAGCCAGCCACCTAGCGCATTACCGCTAACAGAAGAAACGCCGAATAATAAATAGCAAGCGCTAATCCATGAGGCACTTAAATCAAAAGCTTCTACTAAAAAGGCTGTTAAATAGGCGTATAGCATATAATGCCCTGCTAGCATAAATAATGTCGTAAATTGTGCACTTAACACTTTGACATCTGCTAATGATTTTAGCTGTGTTTTTAATGGAATAATTTCGGCGACAGGCATTTTTTCTAGGAAAATGCTATTTAAGACGATCGATAAAACTGACAATACAGCAATACCTAAAAATACGGCACGCCAGCCGAATGCTTCTGTAATAAAGATGCCAAGTGGAACCCCAATTACGAGGGCTGAGCTCACTCCGATAAAAATATAGCTTAATGCTTTGGCTCGATAGCGTGGTTCTACAATTTTCGCTGCGATTGTGAGCGATAAAACGATAACTAGCGCCGTGCTCATCGCAGAAATAATGCGTGCAATCATAACGACTGTAAATGTCGTGCTTACATACATCATTAAATTACTTAAAGCAAAAATAACTAATGAAATAATAAATAATTGCTTTCTTTCAATTTTCGCTGTTAATGATAGAAGGAGTGGGGCAGATAATGCATAAATAAAAGCGAAAACAGTAATAAGTTGTCCCGCTGTAGAAATTGAAACATTTAAGTCTTTTGCAATATTAGGTAAAATCCCTCCTACAATTAATTCAACTAAACCAACCGCAAACGCAGTAATAGCAAGAATATACACTCTCCAGCTCATAAAATCATCCTTTCTTTCCAAACAAAAAAACTTCTGATTACAAAAATAAAAATTTTTGTAATCAGAAGTTTACGGTTTCTGGTAGAGACCCTCAAACCATATTATTGAGGTTATACATTCGTTATCCTAACATAAAATCAGTCGTCTGACAACTAGTTTATACAGTAAAGGGTTTGTTTATTATCCTTTGTTTTACAAATTCTATTAGGAAATCATTGATTTCTGTTACGGGGTGCAGGGGCAACTAATTTATTTCAGCCTTAGCCAGATTTCCGCACGAGGCCAACACGATGCTGGTCATGGGGGTGTTACCACAGGATGTCGCGACCTTAGTCGCCCCTTCGGCTACAATCAATAGTATGTACCTAATAAAAAACGCATCCCCTTAGTGACACACCTTAAAAGGAAGTTTGCTCTTTCATATAAGAAAAACACCGCTAACCCCAGCATTTCTCCATGTTTTCAAAGATGGCTTTTGCTATTTTCATAAGTAAATATTTTATCTAAACAGTAGAACAACAGCGTCCAAATGCCGGCTACTCTACGGCGTTTGGACGCTCTAAATTTCTCATCTTATAAAAAATCCCTTGCTTTTTGATTAAATCATCGTAATGACCAAACTCTACAAGTTGGTGCTCATAAATAACGAAAATTCGGTCAAAATGTTCGAGCTCATTTAGCTTATGCGTAATGCAAATAACCGTTTGAGGTAATGCTAATAATAAATCAGTGCAAAGGTTTGTTAAATTTGCATCAAGATGGGCAAATGGTTCATCTAATAAATAGACAGGTACATCACGTAGCAGGATACGAGCAAGTGCTAAACGCTGCTGTTCCCCACCTGATAAATTACGCGCTTGCTCTAAAACTTCTTGCTCCAATGCAAATGGTAATTGCAATTTATTTAGTAGCTGCTGCATGCGCATATTACTTTGCTCACTTAATAAATTATCCTTTATTGTACCGCTAAAAAAATGATTGTGCTGAAGCATAATTCCTAGTTTTTGCCAAAGTTCTTCATGTTGAATTTTTGCGGTAGATTGTCCATTCCATAAAATTTCTCCAGCATTCGGCTGTAAATTATGAATAAGCAATTGGAAAAGTGTTGATTTTCCAGCACCGCTTGGACCAACTATGGCGATTTTTTCGCCCTGCTTAATCGTAAATGATACATTGTGCAATGCTTGAAAATCACTATTTGGATAGCGATAGCTAATGTTCATGGCCTGCAATGTTTGAAAATCACCCTTCTGTAAAGGGTGTACTGATAATGGGGCTGTCTCAAATGCTACCAAACGTTCATAGGCTTGTGCTGATTTTGCTTTATGCATTGGGACAGTGCCGAGTGGAATCGCTACTTCAAAAACAGTTAAAGCGATTAGTAGCAGCATCGCTAAGTAAAGCCCGTCTAAGGAGCCATTGACAACAAAATAAGCGCCAAGAACTACGACAGTAAAGGCGGTCAAGAGCGCAATCGCTTGGTTGACGAGCTGTGCCCTTAATGCAATTTTTTCTTCATTTTGCAAATCTTCCTCAAACAGAATGCTTAGCTTCTGCAAATTTTGCTCCGTAGCAGGTCGTTTGCCAGCAACAGTTAAGTCGGTTAAGCCGTAAAAATATTCCGTTAAGCTTTCTGTATACTGCTGCTGGCTAGTCGATTGCTGTCGGTTTTGCCAAAGCATCGGCAAAATCACCGTGCAAAGAATCATGCTAATGAATAATAGCAATGTAATCCAAACAGAAAACCAAATGGTCACAAGCATTGTGCCAAAGAAAACAAGTAATGCAACGAGTGGTGGATAAGCGACGCGTAGAAAAAATTGCTGTAATGTATCAACATCTTTTGTCATGCGTGTTAATAAATCGCCACCTCGGTAGCTAGAAAGAAGGGAGTGCGCATGTGGTTGCAAGCTTTGAAAGAAGCGTAGTCGCATTTTTTCAAGCAAAGAAAACGTCACGCGATGTGAAATATAGCGCTCTGCATATTTGCTAACCGATTTAGCAACACCGAATAGCTTTAAAAAGGCTGTCAAAATTAAAATAATATAAAACGGCGGTAGCAGCGCTGCCTTTGAAATTAAAAAGCCGCTTTGTGCAAATAGGGCAACGGCTGTTAAACCACTAATCGTTCCAGCTAAAAGTGCTAATAAAAAATCCCTTCTTTCACTTAAAATCATTTTCCACATGTTTTTCACCCCTTTTTCAGTTGCCCATTAATTACTTCATAAATCATATCAGCATGTGCGATGCTTTCGTAGCGATGTGCGACAATAACGACGGTACTGCGATGGTGAAATTGCTGAATAAGCTGATGAACAGCCTCTGCTGTTTGAACGTCGAGCGCGGCAGTGGGTTCGTCTAACAACAGAACGGACGGCTTTTTTAACCAAGCCCTTGCTAAAGCAACACGCTGCTGCTCTCCGCCGGATAAACCAAGACCGCCTTCCCCAATTTTCGTCTCAAGCCCATTCTCTAACTGACCGAACCATGCTGTGAGCTCTACTTGCTGTAAAGCTTCAAGCAATTGCTCATCTGAATAATTAGCCCCCATTTGCAAGTTTTCGCGTAACGTTGCGGCAAATAAATAGGGCTTTTGCGATACGAGCATCATTCTTTCTCGCCATTTTGTTTCTTCTATAGTAGATTGTTCTTTTTCATCTATAAATAGTTGCCCTGCGTCAGGCTTGATTAACGCTGCTAGCATATGCAAAATGGTTGTTTTGCCATGACCAGATGGTCCGATGATAGCAACGGTTTGCTTTGCAGGAATATGCATTGTAATGGGCCCAATTTCTTGCTGTTGATATTGGATTGAAGCATTTTTTAAAGCGAGAGAGGGAGGTTCGGCAAAATGTGCTGTCCCCCAAATAGGCTCTCGCTTTGGTGTTTTCAACGTATCTTGTAAAATTTCTGCTGCGGCTAGGCTGCCTCTCCCTGTGTGAAAGGCGGCTCCAAGCTCCTTTAAGGATTGATAATATTCAGGAGCTAATGTTAAAACAAAAAAGGCTGGTGCAAAAGTAAGCGTTTGAAAAACAATCATGCGAAAGCCAATTTCTAACGCTACTAAGCCGATACCAAGCGTCGTAATAAGCTCGATAAAAAGGGTAGAGGCAAAGGCGATTTTCAAGACAGTGAGAGTTGCTTCCGTAAATTGCTTGTTATGTTCATTGAGTTTTTGCTCCTGCTCACGTGCTTTACCAAATAGTTTTAATGTTTGTAAGCCGTAAAGCATTTCCAAAAATGTGCTAGAGAAGCGATTCATTTTCGTTAGCTGCTGCTCAGATTTTGCCTTTGTTTGAATACCCACTAAAATATATGTTAAAGGAATAAAAGGAGCAGTAATTAGCATAATAATGGCACTTGTCGGATGCACGAAAAATAAGGTGATAATAATGCTTGCTGGTAGCGTCAAGGTTTTAATGAATTGTGGAATGTAATGTGCGTAATAGCCATGTAATTCTTGAACAGTATGCTGCAAAATAGCAATTTTTTCACCGGTAGGCTTGGAAGATGGTGTAGACCAATGTGCTATTAGTTGCTGACGTACCTTTGTTTTTACACGGCCTGCATAGAGATTTGCGCTAAGCTGTAAAGCTGCCTGTGTAGCAAGTCTTGTACAGATGGCAAGTGCTAAAAGCGCTGCAAATGGCAAAATAGCTTCAAATGATGATTTTTGAATAAAGACGCTATCAACAATTTTCACAATGCTATATGCTTGTCCAATAATCGTCACAGCAAGCATGGCACTATATAGTACAAACAGTAGCAAGTATTTTTTTTCTGAAACTGCAAGCTGCTTTAACCAGACCATCGATACACACCTCGCTTCTTGATATCTATATTGTAAAGGTATAATAAATTTGTCATTTTTGAAAAGGATTACACTCAAGCCATGAACCGTTTTACACACTTTGTGACAAAATTCTGTATGTCGATTATGTGAATAGACGTTTGTACGAAGCTACGAAAATAGATTACCGTAATATTTAATGCTACGATGAAGGCAAGTTAAGTAAGTATTCGTTGAAATATGACTAAGGGAGTGAAGAAGGTGGACTCAACTGTTTTTTGGAGTAGGGCTTTAACTGAGCTGACACTGTCGTTCCATATTATTTTTGCGACGATTGGTGTAGGTGTGCCGTTAATGATTTTAATCGCCCAATATGTCGGCTATAAGAAAAATGATATTCATTATACGATGATGGCAAGACGTTGGGCGCGTGGTTTTACTATTACCGTTGCAGTAGGAGTAGTGACAGGGACAATTATCGGTTTACAGCTGTCCTTGCTATGGCCACAATTTATGGAGCTGGCAGGGCAAGTAATTGCATTACCACTATTTATGGAAACATTTGCATTCTTCTTTGAAGCAATTTTCCTTGGTATTTACTTATATACTTGGGATCGCTTTAAAAATCCGAAATATCATATGCTGTTGCTTATTCCAGTAGGTATTGGTGCTTCCATGTCGGCTGTTTTTATTACGATTGTTAATGCTTTTATGAATGCGCCACAGGGCTTCACAGTAAAAGGTGATGCGCTTATTGATATTCAGCCCTTTATGGCGATGTTTACGCCAGCGATGCCAACGAAAATTGGCCATGTTTTAACGACAAGCTATATGACGGTTGCTTTTATTTTGGCAGCAATTGCAGCTTATCGATTATTGCGTGGGGAAAATCATATTTATCATAAAAAAGCGCTTGTTTTTACGATGAAGCTCGGTTTAATATTTGCGCTTGCCTCAGCAGTTGTTGGCGATTTTTCAGCAAAATATTTAGCGGAATATCAGCCGGAAAAGCTTGCTGCCGCAGAATGGCATTTTGAAACGGAGGAAGGCGCTGATTTAATTTTATTCGGTGTACTTGATAATGGAGAAGTGAAATATGAATTCCGCCTGCCGAAAATGCTAAGCTTTTTATCACATACTGATTTTAATGCAGAAGTAATTGGGCTTGATCAATTCCCAAAAGATGAGCATCCGCCACTTATCATACATTATTTCTTTGATATTATGGTGTCCATTGGCATCTTTATGATTTTATTATCCGCTGCTTTTGTGCTAGGGAAATGGAGACGCTGGTCTTGGGTCGAGGCGAGATGGTTTAGATGGCTTATCGTTTTAGGTGGTCCACTCTCGATTGTTGCTATTGAAGCTGGTTGGTGGCTTGCGGAAATGGGCCGTCAGCCATGGATTTTATACGGTATTATGCGCACATCAGAAGGAGCAACATCCGCGACAGGTGTAGAATATTTATTTATCGCCTTTGCCGTTGTGTACTTTATTTTAGGTGTTGGCAGTATCGTTATTTTACAGCGAATGTTTAAACGTAATCCGATTGAAAAGGAATTAAATTCAAGACAGGATGGTGAAAGCTCATGGCATTAGAAATATTAGGCATATCTGTGTTATGGCTCTTCTTGTTTGGCTATGTCATTGTTGCTTCCATTGATTTTGGTGCAGGCTTTTTCAATGCTTATAGCTTGGTTAGAGGAAACCATCAAACATTGACGAAAATTATTAAGCGCTATTTATCACCTGTTTGGGAAATTACCAATGTATTTCTAGTGTTTTTCTTTGTCGGTGTCGTCGGTTTTTTTCCGCAAACAGCCTATTATTATGGAACGGTATTAATTGTACCTGCATCAATTGCTTTAATTTTGTTGGCAATTCGAGGAAGCTATTATGCATTTGAAGCTTATAGCGGTGTTAGCGGACATAAAGGCTATGCGCTTGCATATGGCGTTGCAGGGCTATTTATTCCCGCCGCTTTTTCAGTCGTTTTAACAATTTCAGAAGGCGGCTTTGTCAATATGGATAGCGGGCATCCGAAGCTCGACTATGGCGCATTGTTAGCTAGCCCATTATCTTGGTCAATCGTCGTGCTTTCCGTTGTGGCAGTATTATATATTTCCGCTGTCTTTTTAACTTGGTATGCTAACAAGGCAGGAGAGCGTGATGCAACGGAAATTATGAGGAAATATGTACTTATTTGGGCAGGGCCGCTAATTATTAGTGCGTTCGGCATTATTATTGAAATGCGCCAATTAAACAATTGGCATTATGAAAATATGCTAGATGTTTGGTGGCTCTTTGCCTTGTCAGGCTTGCTCTTTATGGGAACTGTTTATTTCATATATAAGCGCAAGCACTATAATTGGGCATTAACTTTACTCATTGTCCAGTTTGCATTGGCATTTTTTGCTTATGGTGTTTCGCACTATCCGTACTTGCTATATCCACATTTAACAATTTATGATAGCTTTACCAACGAGGCGATGGCTATTGCATTAGTCATTGTATTTATAGCGGGACTTGCTTTATTATTACCGTCACTTTACTTAGTATTTCGCTTATTTGTATTTAATAAGGAATATGTGTCAGGTAAGTCTGACCACCATGTATAGGAGGGTGAAATCGTGAATGATTTTTTAATATTTGTTGCCCCATTTCTCGTCGTTGTTTTATCAGTAATAGCCGCCTTTTTTGTAGCAACACGCGCAAGCTGGGTGGATGAGGAATAAATAAAAGGGCATGAAGGCACTGAGGATAGTGATAAGTCATAGTTATTACTAAGAAAAGCACATTTTTTTTAGTGAATAATCAACTATTTTCAGTACATTACTTTTGTACTGAAAGCAAGATGGAAGGTATAAAAATCTCCGGGCGAGGAAATTGCAGTTAATTTAGCAGGTGTTTAGAGACGCTCGCTAAATTTAAAAGGGCTCAATCTAAGAACAACGTGTTCAGCCAAGGAGTAATTGATTATAGAAGCTAGGGCTGTCCAAAAAGCCGTGCATAGCTGGCTTTTTGGACAGTAGAGATGACGTTTTACAAAAGTGTTAACTCATATAAATAGAGAAAATCTCTTTTGAAAGTGTGACGAACACTGGCTTTAGCGGTGTTACCCTTCAGTAAAAGGGAAGCGATGAATGCGTCGTCACAACAAATTGGACTTTTAAGACAGCCTCTTTCATGTGTTTTAGGGCTTTATTTGATGACGGAAGTTACATATCCTTCATTTTCTCCAAGGCAATAACAAACGGAGGGGTGTTTTGCTGATTTAAAAATTCATAGCGTAGCACATGTACATATTTTTGAGGTAAGCTGCTAACGTAACGCAGCACCTCATCACGTTCCTCAGCCCCACCCTCATGTCCATGGTAAATCACGAGGACGATGATACCGCCTATTTTTAATAGCTGTAAAAGAGATTGCAGTGCTGCAATCGTAGTGTTTGGTTTCGTGATAATAGAATGGTCGCTCCCTGGTAAATAGCCTAAATTAAAAATGGCTCCTGCTACAGGCTTTGTGACATATTTTGCGATGTTTTCATGACCGTCCTTTAGTACAAGGGCACGATGCTCTAAGGCATTATCCAAAAGAAGATGTAATGTTGCATCCACTGCCTCTTTTTGCACATCGAATGCATACACATAGCCGTCATCTCCAACTAAGTTAGCTAAAAATAATGTATCATGCCCATTGCCAGCCGTTGCATCTACCGCGATATCACCTTCTTGAATCACATCTGCTAAAAGGCTGTGTGCATATTGTAATACTCGTTGTAATTTCATTTTTCGTCCACCTTATAAAACTTACTTTGCCAAGTGTTGCGGCGTTCTAACTCCGCATCAATTCCGTTTAAGACACTCCATTTATTAACGCTCCACATCGGGCCGACCATTAAATCAATTGGGCCATCCCCTGTAATGCGATGGACTATCATGTTAGGCGGAAGTATTTCAAGCTGATTGACAACAAGCTGAATATAATCATCTTGCTCCATCAATTGTAGCAGCCCTTTTTCGTATTGCTTTACTAAAGGTGTGCCTTTTAATAGATGTAGCAAATGGATTTTAATACCTTGCACATCAAGTTTTGCAACCTCTCGCGCTGTTTCCATCATCATATCGTAGGTTTCTAGCGGTAAGCCGTTAATAATATGTGTAACGATGCGGATATTATGACGGCGTAGCTTTTCTACACCTTCCACATATGTCGCGTAGTCATGTGCGCGGTTAATTAAATGTGCTGTTTTTTCATGCACTGTTTGCAGGCCAAGCTCTACCCATAAATAAGTGCGTTCATTTAATTCAGCTAAATACTCAACCACATCGTCTGGTAAGCAATCAGGGCGTGTCGCAATACTTATTCCCATCACACCTTCACAAGCAAGTGCCGCTTCAAATTTTTCCTTTAAAATATCTAAAGGTGCGTGGGTATTCGTGTATGCTTGAAAATAAGCCATCGTTAAGCCATCTTTCCATTTATGCTGCATTTTTGCTTTAATTTTTTCGAATTGTACAGCAATTGGGTCCACTTTATTACCTGCAAAATCGCCACTACCTGCCGCAGAACAGAATGTACAGCCGCCAAAGGCAACCGTACCGTCACGGTTTGGGCAATCGAAGCCTGCATCTAGAGCTACTTTATAAACTTTTTGTCCGAATTCATTACGTAAATAGCGATTCCATGTATAGTAACGCTTCCCGTCAGAAGGGAAAGGAAATTGGTTTATTACCACTATAGTCACTCCTCTAACCATTGATTGTAACACGCAATTTTATCATTTAACATGCAGAAAAATATTTTTCTTGTAAGTTTTGCAAAATAGGCATAGACTGTTATTTCGGATATTGAATAATTAATAAGGGAATTTCATGATAGAGTGCAATTGCTAGCTGAAAATAAAGGAGGAGAGAATGTGCCGAAACAAGTGTGGTATTTGGTCATAGGGATGTTTCTTAATACAGTAGGGAGCTCCTTTTTATGGCCATTAAATAGTATATATATTCATCATCATCTTGGAAAAACATTGACGATCGCAGGAATTGTTTTAATGTTGAACTCATTAGCAGCAGTTATCGGTAATCTATTAGGCGGCTATTTCTTTGATAAAATTGGTGGCTTTAAAACCATTGTCATTGGTGTCACCTTGAATATCGTTACGTTAGGGCTACTTGTGTTCTGGCATGATTGGTGGCCGTATGTCATTCTTTTAACAATTATTGGCTTCAGTGGTGGTGTTGTTTTCCCTGCGATGTATGCATTAATCGGTGCTGCATGGCCAGAAGGAGGACGTAAAGCCTTTAACACATTGTTTTTATCAAATAATGTTGGTGTAGCTGTCGGTCCAGCATTGGCAGGCTTTATCGCAGATGTTAATTTTGAATATGTATTCAAAGCGAATTTCTTTACGTATTTCATCTTTTTTACGCTCGTTGTGCTAACATATAAGCGATTTGATACGAAGAGCATGGCTCCGAAAAATGTGATTGCTGAAAGAGGGAACAAAGAGTCCAGAGCAGGGCTTTATGCATTATTAACTTTATGCTTGGCATTAGTGTTATGCTGGATGTCTTATTCACAATGGAGCGCCACAATTTCTTCCTATACACAAGGCTTAGGCATGTCTTTATCACAGTACAGTGTGATTTGGACAATTAATGGCTTGCTCGTTGTCGGCTTCCAGCCAATTATTCGCCCACTCGTTCGCCGGTGGGAAAAGAAATTAAAGCACCAGCTCGTATTAGGACTTGTGCTCATGTCATTTTCTTTCTGCATCGTTGCAATAGCTGAAGAATTTACAATGTTTGCAACGGCAATGGTGATTTTAACGTTGGGAGAAGTGTTTTTCACACCTGTAATTCCTACCATTGCTAATCGCCTTGCACCTAAGGGACGACAAGGCTTTTATCAAGGTATTGTTAATAGCGCCACAACAATTGGTCGCATGATTGGTCCTTTATTCGGAGGATTGATGGTAGATTTATTCGATATGCAGAGGTTGATGTGGAGTTTAGTCGTATTATTGCTCATAGCGATTATCCCTGCATGTGCCTGGCACGCAAACAATACGGAAAATTCAGAAAACTAACTACAATTTAGAAAGAAAGCTAGTACCACGAATAATAATGGTACTAGCTTTTTTGCATACTTTAATTCACTCCTTTCGGCAAATGACCTAACACCTGCTGACAAAAAGGAATGTAGTATAGGAACACCCCAATATGTGTGTGTAATGGTTAAATGACCAACATTATTTTAGGCAAAGCCTCAAGCGGATATCACATTTTTGAAGAGGAATCTTTGAGCAAGTTCAAAAAGTCTAGGCTCAATTACGCTAGGGCACGATTGATTTTGGCTATAAATCATAATCATCTTCGCAATAGGTTAAATAGAGGTCAAGGGTTGGATATTTTGTATGGGAAAGATAGGTGATAAGTGAATCTTGGTGTAAGAAGTTGAATGGTGTCGGTGCTTTAGTGTAGTAGTAATAATAAGAACTGTAGGGATAAAAGGCTAAGGTTTCTACTAAAGGAATGGTTGTATTAATCGGATTGCGGTGGATATAACGACTTACAACAATGATATCTAGGGGAGAGGGGACTAAATCTGAAAAAAATCTTTTTTCGTATAGGTGACCACTGTAGTCATATTTCTTTTTAAAATAATCACTGTAGCGCCTATTAATCATCGCCATAATTTTGCTATGAGGAACAAAAGGGGAATGGAGCAATAGGTGATAATGGTTTGGCATAATACAAAATGCAATAATTGAAAATTGATACTTTTGGTAGGTGTACTCCACAATGCGAAAAAAAGCTTGGTAGTCTGTGTGATGTAAAAAAATTGTTTGCCGATTATTTCCGCGCATAACTATATGGAAATAATGGTATGGTGACCAAAGGCGATGTTTTCTAGCCATAACAAACCTCCTTTTTATATTGTTATTAAGTTTAAAAAGAGCTAAAGATATTGTCAAATCACACTAGGCAATAAACTTTATATAAAATGTCGCAAATAGGAAAATTGATTATAAAAAATAGATGAAATTTTAAGTTTGGATAATAAATAAACACCAAAAATTTTTTTTGGTGAATTGTGTGAAAATTGTTTGCGTGCCAGGCACTTTAAAAAAGGCTTGTGCTTTCTAGCTAATTCCATTAGAATGAAGGCATTATATACAACGACTATGACAAGGAATAGTAAATTTCGACACTTTTTAGAGAGCTAGCGGCTGGTGTGAGCTAGCAAGTGAACAAATTGAACTCGCCTTTGAGTTGCTTTTAGTGAAAAAGATTAACTAGAAGCCGTGTTTTCGCGTTAAGAAGCTGGAGCTGAGTGCAGTGTCACTAATTTGGGTGGTACCGCGGGAGTCAAATTTACTCTCGTCCCTTTCTACGGAATGGGGCGAGTTTTTTATTTTTCTAAAAATTCTGTCACTTCAGTTTGAACGGTGGAAAACAAGTCGATACTATGATTTTGAGGAGGAGTAATATGAGTTTTAATCATCAAGAAATTGATAAGAAATGGCAAAAGTATTGGGCAGATAACAAAACATTTAAAACGGTGAATGACAACAGTAAACCAAAGTTTTTTGCATTAGATATGTTTCCGTACCCATCAGGGGCAGGCTTGCATGTAGGACATCCACTTGGCTATATCGCGACGGATATTTTAAGCTCGTTTAAGCGCATGCAAGGCTATAATGTGCTACATCCGATGGGCTGGGATGCTTTCGGGTTACCTGCTGAGCAATATGCACTCGATACAGGAAATGATCCTGCAGAGTTTACGGCGAAAAATATTGCGACATTTAAGCGTCAAATGAATGATTTAGGCTTTTCTTACGACTGGGACCGCGAAATTAATACGACAGACCCTAAATATTATAAATGGACGCAATGGATTTTTATCCAATTATTCAATCGTGGTTTAGCGTATGTAGATGAAGTACCTGTAAACTGGTGTCCAGCACTTGGAACGGTACTAGCGAATGAGGAAGTAATCGATGGTAAATCCGAGCGCGGCGGGCATCCGGTAGAACGTCGCCCAATGCGTCAATGGATTCTACGCATTACGGAATATGCAGACCGTCTATTAGAGGATTTAGATGAGCTTGATTGGCCAGAAAGCTTAAAGGAAATGCAGCGCAATTGGATTGGTCGCTCAGAAGGTGCGGAGGTCACATTTACAATCGATGGTACAGAGCACTCATTTGACGTTTTCACAACGCGCCCAGATACGCTATTTGGTGCAACATATGCAGTATTAGCACCAGAGCATAAGCTAGTTGCTGAAATTACAACAGCTGAACAGCGTGCGCAAGTGGACGCTTATCTTGATAAAGTAAAAACAAAATCAGACCTTGAGCGTACAGACTTAGCAAAGGAAAAAACAGGTGTATTCACAGGTGCTTATGCAGTAAATCCAATTAACGGTGCAAAAATTCCTGTATGGATTGCTGATTATGTACTTGCAACATACGGTACAGGTGCAATTATGGCAGTACCTGCTCATGATGAACGCGACTATGAGTTTGCGAAAGAATTCGGCCTAGAAATTAAAGAGGTGCTTGCAGGCGGTGATATTTCGAAAGAAGCATTTATTGGTGACGGTGAGCATATTAACTCAGATTTTTTAAACGGCTTAAATAAGGAAGAAGGTATTACAAAAGCTATTGCTTGGCTAGAGGAAAAGGGTGTTGGTGAGAAGAAAATTTCTTACCGTCTACGCGACTGGTTATTCTCACGTCAACGCTATTGGGGCGAGCCAATTCCTGTAATTCATTGGGAAGATGGTACAATGACAACTGTTCCACAGGAAGAGCTGCCTCTAATGCTTCCAAAAACAAATGATATTCGTCCAAGTGGTACAGGTGAATCACCATTAGCGAATATTGACGAATGGGTAAATGTAGTAGACCCAGTAACAGGTAAAAAAGGTCGTCGTGAAACAAATACGATGCCGCAATGGGCGGGTAGCTGCTGGTACTATTTACGCTATATCGACCCGGACAATGATGAAATGATTATCGACCCAGAGCTAGCAAAGCGCTGGCTACCTGTTGATATTTATGTTGGTGGAGCAGAGCATGCGGTACTGCATCTGCTATACGCGCGTTTCTGGCACAAAGTGCTATACGATATCGGTGTCGTGCATACGAAGGAGCCTTTCCAAAAGCTATTTAACCAAGGAATGATTTTAGGCGAAAACAACGAAAAAATGTCTAAATCGAAAGGTAATGTAATCAACCCAGATGATATTGTGGCATCACATGGTGCGGATACGCTTCGCCTTTATGAAATGTTTATGGGGCCACTTGAAGCATCCAAAGCATGGTCGACAAATGGCTTAGATGGTGCACGTCGCTTCTTAGACCGCATTTGGCGTCTATTCATTGATGATAACGGTGCTGTGAGTAGCAAAATCGTTGACACAAATGATGGTAAACTAGAGCTTGCTTATCATCAAACAGTGAAAAAAGTGACAGAAGACTTTGAAGCAATGCGCTACAATACGGCGATTTCACAAATGATGGTATTTATTAACGAATGTTATAAAGTAGATTCAGTGCCGAAAGAATATGCTGAAGGCTTTGTACAAATGCTATCACCAGTTGCTCGTCATATTGCAGAGGAGCTATGGCAAAAATTCGGTCATACTGAAACAATTACGTACTCAGCATGGCCAACATTCGACCCATCAAAGCTGGTAGAAGATGAAGTAGAAATCGTTGTGCAAGTGCTAGGGAAAGTACGTGCAAAAATTAAAGTTGCTAAAGATATTTCGAAGGAAGACTTGGAAGCTACTGCATTAGCAGATGAAAAAGTAAAAGAATTTATTGTGGGCAAAGACGTAATAAAAGTAGTTGTTATCCCGGGTAAATTAGTTAATATTGTAGTGAAGTAGTGGAAAGAAGGGGGAGCTGTCGAAAAAGATAGCTCCTCCTTTTAATGTAACGAAAGTTTGTTTTCATTACTCAATTTAACCTTAGAGAAAAGCCGCAAAATTCAGTGTTTATCACATTTTAAAAGAAATCCAATAGCAGCTATAGCACGCTTTTGAGATGCCCTTAATGTATAATAGAAGAAATGCCAAAGACAAAGGATGACGACATGACAACATTATTGATTAAAGAAAATTATGTAAAAGAATTAAAAAATGGCTATCCATTAATTTTAAAAGATGCTGTAGAAAATGAGGATGCCTCAATCATAGAAGGAACACTTGTGAAATTAGTAGACAACAAGGGACAATATATTGCAACAGGCTATTATGGTGTGCAAAATAAGGGCGTTGGTTGGGTGCTAACACGTAACGCAAATGAACAAATTGACCGTGCTTTTTTTGCGAAGAGAATTCATGAGGCTGTGACATGTCGAACGAGCTTTTTTGAGGCAGATGACACAACAGCTTTCCGCATTTTTAACGGGGAAGGGGATGGCATCGGCGGTTTAACGATTGATTTCTTCAATGGTTTTTATATGGTGAGCTGGTATAGCGAGGGAATTTATACGTTCCGCGAGGATGTGTATGCGGCACTAATGGAAGTGGTAAATGCACGCGGTGTTTATGAGAAGAAGCGCTTTAATGTGAACGGGCAATATGTGGAGCAGGATGACTATGTGTCAGGGGAAGAGGGCGAGTTTCCAATTATTATTCAAGAGAATGGCATGCATTATGCGGTAGATTTGAATGATGGGGCGATGACGGGTATATTCCTCGATCAACGTAATGTGCGTAAAGTCCTGCGCGATTCGTATGCAGCAGGAAAAACAGTGCTCAATACATTTTCTTATACAGGTGCATTTTCGGTGGCTGCAGCACTTGGCGGTGCAACAAAAACAACGAGCGTCGATTTAGCGAAACGTAGCTTGCCAAAAACAATTGAGCAATTTAGTGTCAATGCGATTGACTACGAGGCGCAGGATATTAAAGTGATGAATGTTTTTGATTACTTTAGCTATGCGGCCCGTCATCAATTAACGTTTGATGTTGTCATATTAGACCCACCGAGCTTTGCACGCACGAAAAAAATGACATTTAGCACGGCGAAAGATTATCCAAAATTGCTGAGAGATACACTAACAATTACAGCGCCAAATGGTGTAATTATTGCCTCGACAAATAATGCTAGCTTCAATATGAAAAAGTTCAAAACCTTCATTGATAAGGCCTTTAAAGATTCAAACAAGCGCTATAAAATTTTAGAGCAGCACCAGCTACCGGAAGATTTTCAAGTACCACATAATTACCCAGAATTTAATTATTTAAAAGTCGTTGTTATTCAAGTGCTTTAAGGGTAGGGAGTCCTTAGCTAGCTTTAAGAACATCTTTGTTTTTGTTTTATGATAAGATGTTTACTTATGAAAATGGAGAAATCCAACTTTGAAAAGAGGAGAGACATTGGCTTCAGCCGTGTTTATCTTAAGTAAAAGGGAAGCGATGAGATAATGTGTTGTTAAAGTTTCATATAGACTTGTTTTAGGTTCACCTCGACCAAACAGCTCGAAGAAATCTTGGTACAATAAAGTGAAAGAGCTGGAAAGCTATAAAAAAAGTATTTTATTCTGTGTTTCTATTGATTTTTTAGGTGGTATCCAATTGCATCGAGGCGTTATAGATGTATATTTTGCTAATTAGGGGGGAATGGATGAAATATTTATATTTATTAAGCATTCTACTACTCGCAGGATGCTCTATAGATGAGCCGCAATCGTTTGTGTTCAATAAGCAACAAAACGAGGTACAGCAAGTGGCTGCAGAAAATTTACGAGCACCCTGGGCAATCGCAAAAATAGAAGATACTTTTTATCTAACGGAACGTGCGGGAAGCATTGTTAAAATTAAAAATGGAAAAATGGAACGACAGCAAGTTGTACTTGAGAAAGAGCTAGCAACAGTAGCAGAGGCAGGTTTATTAGGCTTTGTGCTTGCACCTGATTTTCAGGATTCAAAATTAGCCTATGCCTATTACACATATGTTGATAAAGTAGCGCAGTTTAATCGCATTATAACGCTTTATTTAGAGGATAATATTTGGTATGAAAAAGACTTGCTTATTGATCAAATACCAAGTGGGACATATCATCATGGGGGACGTCTAAAAATTGGGCCAGACCAAAAGCTATATGCAACAGCGGGTGACGCATCGGAAGCAAGCTTAGCTCAAAATCTCCAATCATTAGGAGGTAAAATTTTAAGAGTAAATTTGGATGGCTCGATTCCAAAGGATAATCCATTTCCTAATTCCTATATTTATAGTTATGGTCATCGCAATGCGCAAGGTCTTAGCTGGTTGCCAGATGCTACACTATACGCGAGTGAGCATGGTAGCGCTAAAAATGATGAAATTAATCAAATACAAGCAGGTCAAAACTATGGCTGGCCACTAATTGAAGGAAATGAAACACAGCAAGGGATGCATTCCCCACAGTTTACCTCAGGAACGGAGACAACTTGGGCACCCTCCGGAATGGATTTTTATGATGGTAAATTATATGTGGCAGCATTACGAGGCACAGCCATTTTAGCATTTGACATTGAAGCAAAGCAATACGAGGAAGTTGTAACAGGACTCGGCAGAATTCGCGATGTATATATTGAAGATGGTGTGTTGTATTTTATTAGCAATAATACAGATGGTCGTGGTAATCCACAGAAGTATGATGATAAATTATATAAAATCATTCTCTCCAATTAAGGTCTACTGTTTATACGATTATTTTGTTAACGAATTAAATGAATTTTCTGATTTTCCGCAGTGATATTTTACGATGAGTAACCGTAGGAGTACATGTTTTTTTAAGTGTCAGATACAAAAATCCCCCACCTGCAATCAAACTGTAACAATTGTTTGAAAGCTTGATATAACTATAATCGCATAATGGGGAAAGAAATTTCTTTCACTTTCCGCAAAAAAATATGCTGAATGTAATTGACAAATAAAACATGCATTGTTAAACTGAACGAGTTGTTAAATTGGAAAGCAAATATTCAAAAAAGAGTCTTTCCAGCAAATACTTTTTGACCACTTTCGGTAAGCTTCATTTGCTGAGGAAAGTTAAGGCCATACGGACAGCCGGGTCAACTGCCGACTGGCAACGTCAAGTTGCTTTATTGATTGAGTTAGAAGCTCAAATTTTATAAGTTGGTTACTTTACAACCAGTGTAGAAATGCACATCAACTTGTGAAACGGTCAATAAGAGTAGTAAAAGTAATTATTTGCTATATAGACTCTAAAAAAACCTATTCGGTTATGTATGAATATTGAAAAGACTTTCCTCTTAGCACTGCTACGGGTTTATTTTGCGCCGTAGAAATGGGTTTTTTTACAAAGGGACTTTTCATAAACAATACATACAAAAGCAAGTGAGATGGTGCGTATACCGTTCACTTGCTTTTTTCTTTTGAACGGATAAGCACTGAATTTAGGGGGGAAAAGGATGAGTACACGATTGTCACAGCACGATGCACCAATTTACGATGCACTACAACAATTTAAAAGTAAACGCATCGTACCATTCGATGTGCCGGGGCATAAACGTGGACGCGGCAACCCTGAACTAACAGCTTTTTTAGGAGAGCAATGTGTCAGTGTCGATGTCAATTCGATGAAGCCGCTAGATAATTTATGCCATCCTGTATCTGTTATTAAAGATGCAGAGGAGCTAGCAGCACAAGCATTCGGGGCAGCTCATGCCTTTTTCATGGTGAATGGCACAACTTCAGCAGTGCAATCGATGATTTTAACAGCGTGTAAGCGCGGTGATAAAATTATTTTGCCACGTAACGTACACCGCAGCGTTATTAATGCGCTTGTTGTATGTGGAGCTGAGCCGGTTTATGTTAATCCAGATATGGATTACAAGCTGGGAATTGCACTAGGAATGAAAATTTCTCAAGTAGAAAAAGCGATTAAAGAAAATCCGGATGCTAAAGCAATTTTAGTGAATAATCCAACATACTATGGCATTTGCTCTGATTTACAGGGCATCGTCAAACTGGCGCATGACCATGAAATGTTAGTGCTCGTTGACGAAGCGCATGGCACACATTTTTATTTTGGTGAAAACATGCCAATTACGGCGATGGCAGCTGGTGCTGATATGGCAGCGGTAAGTATGCATAAATCTGGTGGTAGCTTAACGCAAAGCTCATTTTTATTAATGGGTCCTAAAATCAACGTTGGCTATGCACGGCAAATTGTCAATTTAACGCAAACGACAAGCGGCTCTTATTTATTATTATCAAGTTTAGATTTATCACGTCGTAATTTAGCGTTAAATGGCAAGGAGATTTTTGAGCATGTGATGAAGCTGTCGCAATATGCACGCGAGGAAATTAACAAAATTGGTGATTATTATGCGTATTCAAGCGAGCTAATAAATGGCGATAGCATTTACGATTTTGATGCAACAAAGTTATCGGTTCATACATTGGATATTGGTCTAGCAGGGATTGAAGTATACGATATTTTAAGGGATGAATACGATATTCAAATCGAGTTTGGCGATATTGGCAATATTTTAGCATATGTTTCTGTAGGGGACAGAGAGCGAGACATTGAGCGACTTGTTAGCGCATTAGCTGAAATTCGCCGTCGCTACAAAACAGATAAGGCAGGGCTTATTACGCAAGAATATATCGATCCGCAAGTAATTACAACGCCGCAATATGCGTTTTATGCAGAAAAGGAGCTTTTGCCTCTACGTGAAACGGTTGGACGCGTTTGTAGTGAGTTTGTCATGTGTTACCCGCCAGGCATTCCGATTTTAGCACCGGGTGAAAAAATTACCCAGGAAATTGTCGAATATATTGAATATGCGAAAGACAAGGACTGTACAATTATCGGTCCCGAGGATTTGGAAATTGCACGACTCAACGTGTTAACGGAGGTGCGATAGGATGGATTTATGGTTTAGCGAAAGCCATACACCGAATGTGAGACTGTCGATAAAAGTAGATAAACAGCTATATAGCGCGCAAAGTGAATTTCAGCGCATCGATGTGTTTGAATCGAAGGAATTCGGACGCTTTCTTACACTAGATGGCTTTATGATGTTGACAGAGAAGGACGAATTTATTTATCACGAGATGATTACGCATGTTCCGATGGCTGTGCATCCGAATCCTAAAAAGGTGTTAATTATCGGAGCGGGTGACGGTGGTGTTGTACGTGAGCTTGTACAATATCAAGCTATTGAGCATATTGACTTAGTCGAAATCGACGAAATGGTCATTGAGGCGGCAAAAAAATATTTGCCACAAACAGCAAGCAAGTTTGATGACCCGCGTGTCCACATTCATATTGAGGATGGCTTAAAATATGTTCGGTTTTGTGAAAATGAATACGATATTATTATTGTTGATTCGACAGATCCATTTGGACCAGGCGAAGGCCTATTTACACGAGAGTTTTATGGGAGCTGTTATAAAGCATTAAAAGAAGATGGCATTATGGTTAATCAGCATGAAAGCCCGTTTTATGATGAGGATGTTGCTGCAATGCAGCGCGCGCATCAACGTATTATTGAATGCTTCCCAATTAGTCGTGTGTATCAGGCACACATCCCGACATATCCATCAGGGCACTGGTTATTTGGTTTTGCATCTAAAAAATATCATCCGGTAAAGGATATGAGTGCAAGCGTTTGGAAGGCCAATAATATTGCAACGAAATATTATAATTCGAATCTGCATAAAGGCGCATTCTATTTACCGAATTACGTACAAAAATTATTAACAGAAGTTGAAAACAAAGGAGACGAGTAAAATGGCAAAGGCATTAATTATCGGAGCAGGTGGCGTGGCATCTGTAGCAGTACACAAATGTGTACAAAATAGCGAGGTATTCGAGGAAATTTGTATCGCTAGTCGTACAAAAGCAAAATGTGACGAATTAAAAGCAAAATTAGATGGCAAAGGTACAATAATTACAACTGCACAAGTTGATGCAGACAATGTAGAGGAGCTTATCGCGTTAATTAACGAGGTAAAGCCTGATATTGTGATGAACCTTGCATTACCATATCAAGATTTAACGATTATGGACGCATGCTTAGCAACAAAAACACATTATATGGATACAGCAAACTATGAGCCAGAGGACACAGCGAAATTTGAATATAAATGGCAATGGGCTTACCATGATCGCTTTAAAGAAGCTGGTATTACGGCACTTTTAGGCTCAGGCTTCGACCCAGGAGTAACAGGTGTATTTACAGCACATGCTTTAAAGCATCATTTTGATGAAATCGAATATATCGATATTTTAGACTGCAATGGTGGTGACCATGGCTATCCATTCGCAACAAACTTTAATCCAGAAATTAATATTCGTGAAGTATCTGCGAATGGTCGTTACTGGAAAGAGGGCGAGTGGATTGAAACACAGCCAATGGAAATTAAACGTGTTTATAATTTTGAAGAAGTTGGCGAAAAGGATATGTACTTGCTATACCATGAAGAATTGGAATCATTAGCGAAAAACGTACCTGGCTTAAAGCAAATCCGCTTCTTCATGACATTTGGCCAAAGCTATTTAACGCATTTAAAATGCTTAGAAAACGTTGGCATGACTTCAATCGAGCCAATTATGTTTGAAGGTAAAGAAATTATTCCATTACAATTTTTAAAAGCAGTATTACCAGACCCAGCATCACTTGGTCCACGTACAAAAGGAAAAACAAATATCGGCTGTATTTTCCGTGGTAAAAAAGACGGACAAGATAAAACTTACTACGTATACAATATTTGTGACCATGAAGCTTGTTATGCAGAGGTTGGTTCACAGGCAGTTTCTTACACAACAGGCGTGCCTGCGATGATTGGTGCAATGCTCGTTGTCAATGGTGAATGGAACAAGCCAGGTGTATATAATGTAGAGGAATTCAATCCAGACCCATTCATGGATGCATTAAATAAATGGGGCTTACCTTGGAAAGAAAGCTTCAATCCGGAGTTAGTTGACTAATGATGAAGTTTGAACAAGTACCAACACCAAGCTACGTTGTAGATGAAGTGTTAATTGAAAATAACTTGAAAATTTTACATGGGGTTATGGAGCGAACAGGCTGTAAAATTATTTTGGCACAAAAGGCATTTTCGATGTTTTCACTGTATCCGTTAATCGGTAAATATTTAAACGGTACTGCGTCAAGCGGTTTGTATGAGGCTAAGCTTGGTCGAGAGGAAATGGGGAAGGAAAACCATGTTTTTTCTCCAGCATATCGCGAGGATGAAATCGACGAAATTATCGAGCTATGCGACCATATCGTTTTCAATTCCTTTGCGCAAGTGGAGAAATTCGGAGCGAAAGTACGCGCAGCTGGCAAAAGCGTCGGCTTGCGTATTAATCCTGAATGCTCTACGCAGGAAGGACCTGAAATTTATGACCCTTGTGCTCGTGGCTGTCGTTTTGGTGTTACCTTAAAGCATTTCAAGCCCGAGTTATTGGGGCAAATTGACGGCATCCACTTCCATACATTATGCGAGCAAGATTCCGATGCATTGGCAGTGACACTTGATGCAGTAGAAGAAAAGTTTGGACAATGGCTACCGCAGATGAAATGGATTAATTTTGGTGGAGGGCACCATATTACGCGTGAAGATTATAACATTCCACTATTAGAGTCTTGTATTAAACGAATGCAGGATAAATATGGGCTAGAGGTTTATTTAGAGCCAGGTGAGGCAATTGCCTACAGAGCGGGTTATTTAGTTACGACTGTCTTAGAAACATTGGAAAATGGCATGGAGCTAGCGATTTTAGATACATCAGCATCCTGTCATATGCCAGATGTGCTTGAAATGCCTTACCGACCCCCACTTCAAAACTCGGGCAAAGTAGGCGAAAAGCCACATGCTTACCGCTTAGGAGGCCCGACTTGTTTAGCAGGCGATGTGATTGGTGATTATTCATTCGACCAGCCGTTAGCTGTAGGAGATCGTCTCGTATTTGAAGATATGGCGATTTACTCCATGGTAAAAAACAATACATTTAATGGGATGGCTTTACCTGCGATTGTTATTCAAGATGCGAATGGCGAGTGTCGCATTCAAAAGCAATTTAGCTATGAAGATTTTAAAGGACGATTATCCTAATCCTAGCATATAGTTTAGTTTTAACTTCTTTTAGTAGAAGTCTCCCATCTCTATAGGTGTGAAGATGAATGCAAGCATTAGACGAGATTCAGTGGGTGTTCAAACATCCACTGAATCTTATTTTTTTATTATGCATAATACCTTTACGCAAGAGGTAATTTCAAGCTTATACTGAATGAAAATAAAAAAAAGTGGTTTTTTATGAAAAATGTAACGCATATATGTTAGATATGATAAGATAACTGCAAGAGTTAAAATAGTTAGAATTGTTGTAGAGGAGGGGGCAATTTATGAGGAAAATAGATGATAGGTTTTCTTATATTAAAAACCCAACTAGGCTGTTTGTCATTATTATTACAGCGTTAGTTATTGCATTAGTATTGGAAAATCAATTATATGCTCTCTTCGGTGAACAAAACTATGTGATGGTACATCTTATTGTAGAAATGTTTATAGTTGCAGCAACTGTTGCGATTGTTATGCAAGTATTGACTACCACTCGTTATAATTTAACAAACAGAGCTGTTTATTTAATTTCACTTTTCGGTTCAATTACGGTCATGGAAATTTTGCATACATTGTCTTATGAAGGAATGCCCTTTTTAGTATATGAAAGTGATGGATATAGAGCTGTTTGGCTATATATTTTTATAAGAATATTATTGCCTGCAGGACTGATTTTTATATTTTCAACACAGCTTAAAATTGTAAAAACAAGCTTTGCGGTATTATTTAGTGCAGCAGTGATAACGATTGTGTGCAGCGCTATTTATATTGTTTATATACCGACAAAAATTTTGCCGCCACTTGTAAGTGAGCAAGGTCCAACGGCATTAAAAAATACGCTACAGGCTAGTGCGGCATTTTTGCAGCTTATTTTAATTGCCATTATTTTGCGAAGCTATAAAAGGGATAAATATTTACATTATTTATTTGCATCAGTTTGTTTAATTTTGAGCGATATTTTGTTTATTTTCTTTGCTGATGTTTATCATTTTAGCAATTTTTTAGGACATATTTTTCATTTATCTGCTTTTTATATGTTTGTCCAAGCTATTTATTATTCCGCTATTGAAAAGCCTTATCGGGAGATTTCAATCGCTAAAAAATCCTTGGAAGAATCGGAGCAGGCAATGTACAAGATGGCTTATTATGATGAATTAACACAGCTGCCAAATGAGCGCTTCTTCATGGAGAAATTAAATAGCTTTCATAAAACTAAAGCGATTAAAACAGTTATTATTTTAGAAATAGACCGTTTATCAGTCATTCAATCAACGCTAGGCTCCCACTATGCAGATAGCTTAAAATGCAGCGTTGCTGACCGAATACGACACACGCTCCCAAGTAAATATAGTATCTATTTGCTGAGGGAAGACCGCTTTGCTATTTTGCTGTTGGATGATTTAGGAGATGAGGCTATTTTACAAGTTGTAGATAGCTTACAAAAAATAATGCAAAGACCGTTTCCAATCCAACATTTTTCATTAATGAGCCATTTTAATGCAGGAATTGCTCAATATCCAAAGGACGCTACTAATAGTAAGGATTTGTTTAAATATGCGGAGTTTGCGATGTATGAAGCAAGATATAGCGCGAAAAGCGTTCTATTCTATGCATCCTCTATGTCAGAAAAACGTTCAGCAAAATTAGTGCTTGAAAACGATTTACGTCAAGCGATTGTAAGGAACGAATTAATATTAGAATATCAGCCACAACTCCATTTACCATCAGGTAAAATTCATTCTGTTGAAGCATTGGTTAGATGGCGGCATAGTAAACTTGGTCTTATTTCACCAGCGGATTTCATACCGATTGCAGAAGAGACGGGGCTGATTATACCAATTGGGCAGTGGGTATTGAAAGAGGCTTGTATGCAAGCGAAAAAATGGCAGTCTCAAGGGCATTATATAAAAGTTGCTGTAAATATATCATTAGGGCAATTATTGCAGGATAATTTAGTGGAGTTTATCCAAGGGATATTAGCTGAAACCGAGTTAGATGCTCATTATTTACAGTTAGAAATAACAGAAAGCATGACAATGAATATTGAGTCTGTTACAGCGGTTATTCAAAAATTGCAGGAGTATGGTGTGACTATCGCGGTAGATGATTTTGGTACAGGTTATTCGTCACTGTCTTATTTAAAGGATTTCCCCCTAAACTGCTTAAAAATAGATCGCAGCTTTATATGGAATATTGATCGCAGTACAGACGAGGATGCATTGGTACTCATGATTTTATCAATGGCTAAGCATTTAAAGCTAGGGGTTGTAGCGGAAGGGATTGAAACAGAGAAGCAGCTGTCCTATTTAGTCAAAACCTCCTGTGATATTATTCAAGGTTTCCTAATTAGTAGACCATTACCCGCAGAAGTATTAGAGGATAGATTGAATGAAATTGAAAGCAATGCACAACGATTATTAAAAAAAGTGAATTATGAAGCGAAGTTATTAGAAAAATAACTGATTTAACTAATATATAATAAGGAGCTGCCTAAGGTGATATGGAGGTAGCTCTTTTACTTTGAGTTAAAAGTTTACAGAATATTTAATTTATTTGTTATAATAAAGTTTCACAAATAACGATTATTTTTAATATAAGAGGGAAAATAAAAGTAGAAATATGTTAAAATGACAGTTAGATAGCCATTTAAAGGAAATGACTGCAAAGGAATGAGATTATGGGAAAAGAAGTAGATAAATTTATATATATTGAACACCCCATTCGTCTAATGATTATTATCATATTCACTGTAGGTATTTCATTGTTAGCTGATAATTATTTATATGGTATTTTTGGCATGGACAATTATGTTGTTGTCCATCTTATTTTAGAGATGTTAATTATTGCAGCTGCCATATCAATCATTATCCATGTAATAACGGTCATGCGCTACAGTGTAACGAATCGTCTTGTTTTTTTAATCGGCATTTTTGCTAGTATTACTGTTATTGAAGTTTTACATACAATTTCCTATCCGGGCATGCCTTTCTTCTTTTATGAAAGTGATATGTCCCGGACTATTTGGCTTTACATGTTTACGAGATTTAGCTTGCCGATTGGCTTAGGGCTCTTCTTTTTTATAAAGCTAAGGCAGGTGGATGCTCGTTATATGCTGGCATCTACTATCATTGCTACAATCATTTTGAGCAGCTATATTATCCTTGTTTATATGCCGTCATCACCACTCCCACTACTAATGGATGCGCAAGGTGCAACCTCTTTAAAGCTCTCTTTACATGGGTTAGCAATGATTTTGCAAGTAGCATTTATTTTTATTGTAATGAAAAAAGGAACAAAAAAGAAAAATTTATATTATATATTTGCTTCTATTTGTCTATTAATTAGTGATGCTTTATTTATCATGTTTCCAGATAAATTTAGCATTAATAATTTTGTAGGACATTTATTCCAGCTTGTAGCGTACTATATGATTGTTCAAACGATTTATTATTCAGGTATAGAAAAGCCTTATCGAGAAATTTTGGAGGCAAAGGATTCCTTGGAGAAGTCAGAGCGAATTGCTCATAAATTAGCTTACTATGATGAGTTAACAGGGCTGCCGAACGAGCGCTATTTTAAAGAACGATTAAATCATGCTTTGATTGAGAGAAAAGGAGAGAAAACAGTAATTGTTTTAGAAATAGACCGATTATTAATGATTCGGTCGACACTTGGCTCAAATTATGCGGATATTTTTAAACAAAAAGTCGCACAAAAAATTGTACAAATTTTAGCATCGCAATATTCTCTCTATTTATTGAGAGAAGAACTTTTTGCTATATATCTTGAGGATTTGGATGATTGGCATTTGTATAGAATTATTCAGAATTTGCAAAAAATGATGGAGGAGCCATTTCAAATTCAGCATTTCTCTTTAAATAGCCATTTTAATGTTGGTATTGCACAATATCCAAAAGATGCCGATAGCGCAGAGGGGCTTTTGGAATATGCCCAGTTTGCAATGTATGAGGCGCGCAATGACAGCAGCAATGTTTTATTTTATGAGAAGGAAATGGCAGCGAAGCGCGCAAATCGTATTTTATTGGAACATGATTTACGGCAAGCTATCCAAAGAAATGAGCTGTATATTGAATACCAGCCACAATTTAATTTGCAAACAGGTAAAATTTATTCTGTAGAAGCGTTAGTGAGATGGCATCATGGCAAGAGAGGCTTTATCTCGCCGGGAGAATTTATCCCACTTGCCGAGGAATCCGGGCTAATTGTACCAATTGGCCAATGGGTATTAAGGGAAGCGTGTAAACAAGCGAGGGAATGGCAATTACAAAATCGCTTCATTAAAGTGGCAGTTAACTTATCATTAGGTCAGCTATTGCAGGGCAATTTTGTAGAAAGTGTGCAAGAAATTTTAGCGGAAACCGAGCTAGATACAAGCTATTTGCAATTAGAAATTACAGAAAGTATGACCATCAATACAAGCTCAATTATGGCAATTATTCAGGAGTTGCAGGAGCAGGGGATTACCATTGCAGTGGATGATTTTGGAACGGGTTATTCATCTTTATCCTATTTGAAGGATTTTCCGATAGATTGCTTAAAAATTGATAGAAGCTTTGTTTGGAATATTGATAAAAACGAGGAAGAGGATGCGATTGTGTTGCTAATTTTATCAATGGCCAAGCATTTGAAGCTAAATGTTGTAGCGGAAGGAATTGAAACGGAGCGCCAATTAGCTTATTTAGAGCAAGCTAAATGTGATTATATTCAAGGCTTTTTAGTTAGTAAGCCTTTACGCCCAACTATACTTGAAAATAGTTTTGAAGAAATTGAAAAAAATGCACAGCAATTACTAGCAAAAATAAAGTCACAAACTATATAATGACATAGGTAGTGACAATAAAGAGACAAAAGAAAGTAGTGAAACAAATGGCAGTAGCATCACATTCAGTAACGATTCCTGTAGCCGTTGAAAAAGTATGGGATTACGTTAGTAAAATTGAGCATTGGGCAACGATGGTTCCCGCGTATAAGGAGCATGAGCAAATTGATGAACGAAAATCAATTTGGACATTCGAGGGCAGTTTTAAAGGGCTTAAAAAGACAGTTAAAATGGAGTTAAACATTATCGAATGGAATGAGCCTTCTAGCATTAAATTTGAGCTAAAAGGTTTAACGGATAATTTTACTGGTAGTGGCAAGTTTACTGCAGAAGGTACGGCAGAGCACACGACAATGACAGGCATTATTGAAGTAAATGCAGGTGGCTTATCAGGTGCGGTGTTAACACCGGTCATTAAAATGGTGCTGCCGAAGGTAACGATGCGCTTAACAGAAAAAATTGCAAGACAAATTCAATAATTTAGAAGATGCGATGAAGTAGAGAAATATCTATTTTCTCGCATTTTTTATATTAAAAAAATGAAACTTTTAAGTTATTACATCAGTCTAACTAAAAATTGCTATTTGGAGGTGAGCGCGTGAAGCAGCATGACGAGCTATTGCAGCAAGCGATGGATGCCTACGGAGATTATTTAGTCCGACTTATTTATACATATGTGCACAATTGGCAAACAGCCGAAGATTTAACACAGGAAACCTTTATTCGATATTATCGTTCACTTTCAAAATATCGTCACGAGGCAACAGTCAAAACTTATTTATACCGTATTGCAATTAATGTTACACACGATTATTTAATGAGCTGGAAACATAAAAAAGTCATTGTTTCAGAAGTATTTCAAAAATGGTTGAAAACAGCACAGACACCGGAGCTAGAAGTACTGCAGAAAGATGAGCAACAACAGCTTGTTCATGCGATAGAAAATTTGCCTAGAAAATATAAAGATGTAATTGTCCTATTTCATTTCGCAGAATTTTCATTGGATGAAAGCAGTAAGGTTTTAAAAATTCCTGTTAATACAGTGAAAACAAGATTAAGAAGGGCGCGGCACATGTTAGGTCAAGTGTTAGAGGAGGGAGAGCTATATGAAAGACCCAATTCAAAAGGCAATGAAGGACGCTTATAAAGTGGGATTTTTTTCACAACAAAAGAAACTAGAGACACTTCGCAGAGCACAGCGAAAGCAAAAGGCATTATGGCCGTTTTCACTGACGGTGTTGACAACATGCTGTGTGGTGTTTTTGCTACTATTCCTTGTTAAAGGCTCGCCTCATATGACGGAAACGGTTGGTAGTAAAAGTATAGCATCTATTGAGCAGGCTTATATGGAGCGATGGCAACAATTTACAACAGTAGTGGGAAGTAATTTTGACACGCAGGCTCGGATACAATATTTATCAGCAAGCGATTGGTTATTACAACAAGCCATCCTCGAAGAGAAAAATGGTCGTTTATTAGCTGAGTTACTTCAGCATATGACATTCATAGTAGGCGATGCTAGTACGGAAGTAGAATTTCCGGAAATCACAACATTTGAACAGCTAACAGCGCAAGCATCAGATTTAATAGATAAGCTTGAAAAAACCTATGGAGCATGGAATATACAAAAATTAGGGGAAAACCAATTGCCAAATATAGAAATATTTTATATGGATTTCTGGAGAATTATCGGCAAATTTGCTTTGTTTAGTTTTTTTGCTTATTTACTTTATAGCAATTGGCGCAGAAAGCGGAATTATTTTTTTGCGATTATTCAAGTGACAATTTTGCTAGCAATAATCATTAGCTTTATGAAACCTTCCAATGGACAATATGCTATGAATGAACAAGCATTATTTGAACAGTCCGTCGCTTCCTACAAGGAGTTTATGGGGGAATGGGTTGATGTATCAGAGGCGAAAATCGTTGATACAGCAAGGTTTGGTGAACAGTTATCAATTTTAATTGATGCTGGAGATAATATTTATATTTTATCGAATTTTATTTATATAAAGGAGAGGCGAGGTTATTTACGAGAACGTACAATTTGGGGAAGAGATGATGTGTTACAAATATTCTTATCGTCAGCAGTATATGAAGGGGATTCTACAGGCAATATTTTTGCATTACCAGCCAACCATAATATTGGGCGAATTGAAGTTGAAAATGTAATGACAAAAGAAATTGTAACCTTGAATATTTTAACAAATGAAGCAGGTATTTATTATTTCTCTATACCTGTTAGTATGCAAAGTGATGATGGATATTTCGCGATTCATTACTACGATCAACAAGGAAATTTGCTGAAAGGAGAAGAACCGTTTTAAAATTGAAAGAATTGATATGGAAGTTATGCTTTCCAAAAAGGAGCGATTAGCTTGTTAAATCTTGAAATTCGCTCAAATAAACAACATCGCAAAGAGCGTGTCTCAAAATCGCTTTTCAGACACGCCCTTTGTAATTTTTAGTATTATTTTAACAACGCTAAAAATAGAAGCCACAAAAAAATAATTGAGATAGGAGATGACGGCTAAAGTCTATCCGATAAGAGCACTTTGTTTCGGCAACGCATTGAAAGAAAGATTTTTGTCTTATGTCTTTTACTTAGGAGAGAAACGCTGACTTTCGCGATTCTTCTCCTAATTTCTATTTTGAAGTGTAAGCTTTTTCGTCGCTATTGTCGAAAAGCTGTGCAACTACACAGCTTATTGGATAGCCCTCTGCGAAACAAAAATTAATTAGAGCCCGCGCTCATTCCCGCAATACGTCCTGTCACAAGGGCAGAAGTAATATTGTAGCCACCTGTGTAGCCATGAATATCTAAAATTTCACCGCAGAAATAAAGCCCGAGCCTTTTCTTCGAAGCCATTGTTTTTGGCTCGATTTCTTTTATTGATACACCACCACCTGTGACGAAGGCTTTTTCCAGAGGTTGTGTGCCATGCACATCCATTGTGAAGGCTGTTAATTCATGAGCTAGTGCACGGATTTTTTCTTGAGAAAGCTCTACACCTGTATGGGTGCTATCAATTCCCGCGCGTTCTAGTAAAAATAATAGCCAGCGTTCTGGTACAAGTGGCTTCCATAAGTTTTTGACCGCTTTTTTTGGCTCGTCTTTAATCTTTTGCTGTAGCATTTGGTAGCAACCCTCTTCATTATATGAGGGAAGTGACTGAATACGTACTTGAACTGCTGCACCACCATTTTTTTGGCGCTCCTTGACGATAAATTGACTACAGCGTAAAATTGCAGGACCACTTAAGCCAAAATGGGTGAAGAGCATGTCCATCGTATGGGTTACGAGTGGCTTGCCCTTTGCATTTAACACAGAAACTGCTACATCGCGTAGTGCTAGCCCTTGTAGCTCGCGTGCCACGATAAAAGGTTCCTTAGACAAGACAGGCACCTCTGTTGGGTAGAGTGCTGTGACGGTATGCCCTGCTCGCTCTGCCCACGGATAGCCATCTCCTGTGGAGCCTGTTTGTGGTACAGCCTTTCCTCCCACTGCGACAATTACTGCATTCGCACGTATTTCAGTGCTATCCTGTAAGCGTACACCGAAAACGCGTTCTTCATCTAGCAACAGTTTTTGGGCGGCTGTATGAAGGCGAACTTCAACATTGAGCTTTTTTAGCTGTTTTTCTAGTGCGTCAACAACATCTTGAGCGCGGTCAGAGACAGGGAACATACGCCCGTGGTCTTCCTCCTTCAAAGCTACACCTAGACCTTCAAAAAATGCGATAATATCTTCATTATTATAAACAGTAAATGGGCTATATAAAAAACGACCATTACCAGGAATGTGACGAATAATTTCTTCAACAGGTAGGCGATTTGTTACGTTGCAGCGTCCACCACCAGAAATGGCTAATTTTTTGCCGAGCTTCCCCCCTTTTTCAATTAATAAAACTTTTTTTTCCTGCTCTGCGGCCGCAATGGCTGCCATTAACCCAGATGGCCCACCGCCAATTACAATAACATCATACATATTCGTTAGCTCACTTTCGCGTACAATTGATCCCGTATTAACAGGCTGTAAGACCCCCACTTCAAAACAGTAGGTAAAATCAAGATGTTTAAGTGGGGGATCAAACAGCCTGTAAAAACTCGAATGGTGAAACTACCAACCAGTTGGGATGTAGGGAAATCCCCACTGGTTGAAGGTTCACTTTATCTACCTTCATCTAATTATACACAAATTGCACAATTTAATTGAGTTAATGGTCTTGTAGATGTAAACTTACAAATAGGCTAATTGCGTCGTAGTAGTAGATTTATCATGATTAAGTAGAAAACGCCTACCTCTATAGGTGGTGCGGATGAATACTTAAATTGTCTTTTATTCAGCCGGTGTCCAAACACTAGCTGATAAAGAGGAACTCAGTCTAAAACAAGTGCATACTAAGATAAAGACTGAGTGACCAACATCGTGTTGGCCTAAGCCTCTGGCGGATGTCAGGGCTTTTGAATTGTGCTCGCACAATTCAAAAACCCGACGCAATTACGCCGAGGCGCAATTGATATAAGAATAGGAAGAAGAATATGTCATCATTAATGAAGGGGACCGCGATTTTAACAATCGGGTTATTTTTATCAAAGCTTTTAGGGCTCGTATACTTATTCCCATTTTATGCGATTGTTGGAGAAGAGAATATGGCTCTTTATCAATATGCATACATACCGTATACGATTATGCTGTCAATAGCGATTTCAGGTTTACCGCTAGCCGTTTCTAAATTTGTTGCTAAATATAATGCGCTAGGGGATTACCAAACGGGTGTACGATTAATGAAATCGGGCACGATTGTGATGCTACTCACCGGCTTATTATCATTTATTTTATTAAATTTACTTGCAACACCACTTGCTAATGCCGTTATTAAAGATGAGGAGCAGTTATATACTGTGGAGCAAATTGCTTCTGTTATTCGTTGGGTTAGCTACGCACTTCTTGTTGTGCCGTTAATGAGCCTAATTCGCGGCTATTTTCAAGGCTACGGGCACTATATGCCAACATCTGTCTCGCAGTTGATTGAGCAAATAGCACGTATTGTTGTCTTGCTAGGTGGCTCTTTCGTTGTAATCGTCTTGTTTGATGGACTGCCTGAAACAGCGATTAAATTTGCTGTGTTTGCAGCATTTATTGGGGCACTGGCGGGTCTAGTTATACTGTATCATTACTGGAAAAAGCTCAAGCCAGAATTTCAAATGTTACAGGCTAATTCCATTACTAGCCATCAAGTAGCGTATACAGAAATTTATAAGGAAATCTTTACGTATTCCATTCCAATTATTTTTGTCGGGATAGCCAATCCACTTTTTCAATTAGTAGATATGCTAACCTTTAACGGTGCGATGCTCGCTAAAGGTGTTGATGCTAAGCTAACAGATACATACTTTTTAATGCTCAATCTATTGACGCATAAAATTGTTATTATTCCTGTGATGCTAGCAACGGGCTTATCGATGGCTTTAATTCCAACGATTACGAAATATTATACGCTCGGTCAGCTACATACATTGCGTAGCACGATGGATAAAATGTATCAAGTGTTGTTATTTGTAACAATCCCTGCTGTAGTAGGAATTATGATTTTAGCACCTTCCCTATACCATGTTTTATATGAACAAAGTGAGAATGGGGCATTAGTGTTAATGCATTATGCACCAGCCGCGATATTATTCGCTATCTTTTCCGTTACGGCGTCATTGCTGCAAGGGATTAACTATCAAAAGTGGATTATTTTCAGTTTGTTAACGGGTATTTTAGTGAAGTTAATATTAAATATTCCGATGATTAAATGGCTGGAAGTAGATGGAGCCATTTTAGCGACGATGATTGGCTATGCGGTAACTTGCACAATCAATATTGCCGTTATTCATAAAACATTGCAATACAATGCAAAGGTGGCAATGCGCCGTATATTATTAATTTGTATTTTAACGGTTATTATGACAATTGTTGTTTCTGTTATGTATTTTATTTTACAATGGATTGCGCCAGTCGATAGTAAATTATTAGCATTGTTTTATGTGTTATTATGTGCGGCAGCAGGCGCTATAGTGTACGGCTATTTAGCACTGCGTTTAGGCTTAGCACAAAAGCTACTAGGTGCAAGAGTAACGAAAATTGCGAAGAAATTAGGCATGAATTAATCTTTAGGTCCATCATCATAATTAGGGTGGTGGGCCATTTTTCAATACGTACATATATAAAGGAGAAACTATGCGTCTAGATAAATTATTAGCAAATATGGGCTTTGGCTCACGAAAAGAAGTAAAGCAATTATTGAAGCAAAAGGCTGTAACTGTTGATGCTGTCGTTGTAAAGGATGCCGCTTTGAAGGTCGACCCCGAGGCACAGCATATCGCTGTTTTCGGCGAGCGAGTACAGTATATCGAATTTATTTATTTGATGATGAACAAGCCACCGGGAGTTATTTCCGCTACTGAAGATGATTATGATAAAACAGTTATTGATTTATTAGACCCTTTTGCCCAGCATTTGAAACCATTTCCGGTTGGACGGCTAGATAAAGATACAGAAGGCTTATTGCTTATTACAAATGATGGACAGCTAACTCATAATTTACTATCGCCAAAAAAGCATGTGCCAAAAACATATTATGCAAAAATTGCTGGGCGAGTAACTGAGGAGGATGTGAAGGCATTTGCCGCAGGAGTTGAATTAGAGGATGGCTATGTGACGATGCCGGGACATCTAGTGATTTTAACATCGGCTGAACAATCAGAAATCGAGCTAACAATTCAGGAAGGGAAATTCCATCAAGTAAAGCGAATGTTTGAAGCGGTTAACAAAAAAGTGACTTATTTAAAACGTTTATCAATGGGCCCATTACAGTTAGATAAAAACTTGAAATTAGGAGAATATCGAGAAATTACAGAGGAAGAACTAGCATTATTAATTGAAAATAAATAATAATTTTCGGAATAATTTTTAAAATGTAAAATGATGATAGGAAATATTTATTTCTTATTGTTACTTTTTTTATTTGGCTAGGAAATTACTCATATGTTTACTAGATTTTAAAATTCAAAATGATAAAATAGGAAAAGTGACTGCTCGAAATAGGTAATATGACTTAGTTCTAATTCCTTATTTTTACTTTTGATAATATTTTATTCATGTCTTATAATAGTTTCAAAAAAGGAAGACAGCTACTTGTGCTTGTTGATTACATAAATATCGCTCATTAACGTGCGGATTTTTAACGCTTAGGCTATTCATAATAGATTGTTTTCACATCCTTCTTTTGATAAACGAGAAGTAAAATTCCCAATACAATATTCAATTACACCGAGGTGTAATTGCGTTGGGATTTTGAATTGTACTTGCACAATTCAAAATCCCTGACATCCGCAGGAGGCGATGTTCTTGGACTGAGTTTCTATGATTCAGCGAGTGGTTTGGACACCCATTGAAATCGGTCTTATACTTGCATTCATTTCGCCGCCTATAGAGGTGGGAGACTTCTGTACCTGTCGTTACGCTTTCAGTACAAAAAACATGTGCTCCTGCGCTTACTCGTCACAGAAAACATTGCTGGAAGACGTTAAATTTTAATCATAGTATAGATTATCCATTTTAAGAAGTAAATCTTAATGAGGGAACGTGTTTAGCATGAAAAATTTGCATTTTAAGCTTTTTTTGTCTCTTATCATATTTGCGATTATTTTAGTAACTGTCGTCACATTTACGAACAGGAAGCTAATACAAAATGATATAAAAGAACAAACATTAAGCAATTGGTTGTTGATTGAAAGTCAGGTTATAGATGATTTACAAACAATTGATACGGTACAATATTATTTAGAGGATCAATTAACACATGAAGTGGAAAAAGAGCTACGCAAAATGGCCAATCTATATAATGAAAATCCAGATGTTGCTACATGGGATTTAGAAAGAATGAAAAAGGAACACGGGATGGAAATTTTTATTTTGGATGAGACGAATACGGTAATCCATACTACGTACCCAATTGATTTAGGCATGAATTTTAATGAATGCTGTCAAGAATTGTCGAGGATTCTAACACAAAGAAGAATGAGTGGGGAGTTTTTCTCTGATGGCTTAGATGGTTCTACTAAGCTAGGGGAAGTATGGAAGTATAGCTATTTAGCTACACCTGACCATAAGTATTTACTGGAGTTAGGTGTGCCAATGAATAAGATACCTTTATTCGGGAATTTTAATTTTTTTGATAAGGCTAAAATCATTATTGGGCAATATGATGATTTATTAGATATTAAAATTTTTAATAAAGCAGGCTTTCACTTAAGTGCGAATGAGGATGAAATTTATTCAGTAAATTCGAGTGACCCGGAATTTCAAGAGGCTTTTCAACGTGCAATTGAAACATCTTCTGTTGTACAATACGAAAAATATTATAATGGTGGCATTGTCGAGACCTACCGTTTTTTACCGTATGATACATTACGAAATAAAGGCTATTCAACGAAGCGAGTTGCTTTTATGAAATATAATAATATGACGGAGTTGGCCTTGCTGAAAAAAAATACGCAGCAATTCTACTTCACATTAGTTATAGCGATTATCACCTCTTTTATTACGCTTGTTGTGCTTAATTTAATTTTGATGAAAACAATAAGATTGGCTGAGCGCGACCCTTTAACAGGTGTGTATAATCGGTCGACTTATTTGGAGAAAATTGAGAGGTTATTAAAAAGAAAGCAGCATCAGGAAATTGGTCTGTTATTATTTGATGTAGATAATTTTAAGCAAGTAAATGATCAATACGGTCATTTAAAGGGAGATATGATTTTAGTTGAGCTTGCTAAAATACTTGAACGTCTTGCCCACAAAGAAGGGTTTGTTGTGCGTTTTGGCGGCGATGAATTTGCAATCGTTATCAAAAATGCGACGCTTGAAAAAATGGAGCGCATTGCAAATGAAGCGATAGAGGAAGTTCGTCTTAAAAAAGAAAGCAATGATTTAGCTTGGCAAGTGTTATCATTAAGCATTGGCGGAACATTACAAGCAAATATCCAAGAAACAGAGAGAGATTTATATTCTAGAGCAGATGATGCACTTTATGCCTCGAAAAATGATGGGAAAAACCGTTATTCACTATCAGCCATTTCATAACATATGGATAATGCAGAAAAAGAATGCCCCCGACGAAAAGGGCATTCTTTTTGTTACGCTCTCCTAAAAAATAGGTAGAACTAAGATGTCAGTTTTACTTTTTTCTTCGTCGTTGTCCATTTACCTCGACTTGGGCTCATAACCAAGTCGTTGAAGGCTAACACATTCAAATCTCTTTGAATGGTGCGAGGAGTGATGTTGAACTCTTCGACTAAATCCTGTGTAGACACTTCTCCTTTTGTAAGAATAAACATATACACGTCTTTAATACGATTAAGCATTCTATCAGTAGTTGGTTTCATAATTAGTGAACCACTCCTTCGATCTTAATTCTCATGGCAAAGACTAGCGGACGACAATATGTGCGGAGTGCACGTAGGCTTTTGGTTTCTGCCCCAGACAACCCCTTTTCAAAAGTAATCTATCAGAACAAATATTCTGATAATATGATTATAGCGTATATGCTTCATAATTTCTATTAGTTTGAATGAATTCATAAAAAATTTACTTATTATTTACATGAGGTGAAGGAGCCGTCCACAAATATTTTTTCCGACGGCCGTAGCTTCTATATTAAATATTTGCTAAAGCCATCCGTATCTGTAGTTACTCACCGCAAAGGAATCCGCTTCAAAAGGACTTTTCAGATAATCCCTTTAGTGCTGTGTGCCAATAAACAAATGCAACAAACATGCCGCCAGCTATATTGCCTAACGTTACGGGAATAAGATTATAAATAAAATCACTAGCTATAAAAGGACTGTCTGGCATAAAATATGCGACAGCAAATAATGTCATATTTGCAATGCTATGCTCAAAGCTCATCGTTATAAAAGGTAAAATGCAGCAAAAAGTAAATAGTATTTTGGCGCTTTCTGATTGTAATTTAAAGCTACCCCAAACAGCAAGGCAAACAAGTACATTACATAAAACACCGCGTGCAAAAAGCGCTAAAAAAGAAGGGGCTATTTTGCCTGTACTTGCTGTAATGACGTAGTCAGCTAATGCCCCACTCACTAATCCTGTTGCGACAAATGTAATAGCTAACAATAGTGCGCCTATCAAGTTGCCTATATAGCTCGTAAAAAACAATTTATATGTGTGCAACCAGCTAACTGATTTATGAAAAGAGCTGATTGGCATGATGAGGGCATTGCCTGTAAAAAGGTCAGCCCCTGCCATAATAACCATTGTCAATGCAATGCCGAATGTTGCGCCTTGCAGTAGCTTTAATACGGGTAAGTCCGTCATCTGCCCGCCTAATGTCATAAGGAGTAGCATACCAAAGCCGATATAAATACCGCCAAGCATCGTGTTGATGAGATAACTAAGCTTCTGATATTTGTATAATTCATTTCTATGTAGCGCTGTTGAAATTATTTTTTGTAGCATATGATTCCCCCATGACAATTTTCTTTAATCCTTATTAACAGGCTGTAAAAATCGATTGTTCGCTTCATTTTATTTTACCTCATTGCAAGAAAAAGGATAGTGAGCTAGTGCATTTTTCATTGTTTTTTCACATAGAAAGCGTAAAATAGACGATATTAGAAAAAGAGGTGGAAGAAATGAATTGGTTACAAATTGCGCGTGAGCGTCAAGAAGAGCTGCTTGCAGAATTACAGCAGCTCATTTCAATTGAAAGCGTATTAGATGAAGAAGCTGCGTCAAAGGAAATGCCATTTGGTAAAGGACCTCTGGATGCTTTAGATTTTATGTTAAAGAGGGGCGAGGCAGCAGGTATGACAGTGAAAAATGTAGACCAAATGGCCGGCCATATCGAAATGGGCCAAGGGCAGGAGCTATTAGGTATTTTATGTCATGTAGATGTAGTGCCTGTAGGAGATGGCTGGACATATCCTCCGTTTGAAGGACGTGTCGTCGATGGCAAATTGTACGGTCGTGGGGCGATTGATGATAAAGGGCCAACGATGGCTGCATGGCTTGCAATGAAAATGGTAAAAGATAGCGGTATCACTCTATCAAAAAGGGTGCGAATGATTATCGGCACGGATGAGGAAAGTGGCTTTCGCTGTGTAAAACGGTATTTTGAAAAAGAGGAGATGCCGACAATTGGCTTTGCACCAGATGCTGATTTCCCATTAATTAATGCTGAAAAAGGGATTGCACATCTCGTATTTTCTTTGAAAAATAAGCCAACTAGCAATGAACAATTATTATCATTTATTGCTGGAAAAAGAATAAATATGGTACCAGATTTTGCGGAGGCAAAAGTAGCGACAATTTCACAGCAGACTGCTGCAAATTTCCAAAAATTTTTACAGGAAAATGGGGCGGAAGGTTCTTTAACAAATGAACATAATGAATATATAATAACAGTAAAAGGAAAATCAGCCCATGCGATGGAGCCTGAAAAAGGCGTAAATGCTGCTGTACTACTAGCAAAATTTTTGACTACTGAGCTAGCTGGTAACGGTTTAGCCTTTGCTCAGTTTATTGTCGATGTTTTTGGCAAGGATCACTATGGTACGGCATTGCAATTAAACTATTATGATGAAATGTCTGGTGAAACAACATTAAATCCAGGCATGTTGAAATTTGATGCAAATGGTGGAACGATTGAGGTAAGCATGCGTTACGCCGTAACCTATTCCTTTGAGGAAAAGATGACAGCAGCACAACAAGTGCTTGAGAAAGCGGATTTTACAATGGATATTGTCAGCAATTCTAAGCCGCATTATGTATCAGAAACAGATGAGCTTGTTCAAACATTAGTGGCTGTATATCAAAAATATACGAATGACTTTTCGCAAGTTTTATCAACAGGCGGAGGCACATATGCGCGTGTATTAAAGAAGGGGGTAGCTTTCGGTATGCTATTCCCTGGAGAAGTGGATGTTGCGCACCAAAAGGATGAGTTTGTTGAAATAGAAAATTTAGTAACTGCAGCAGCAATTTACGCGGAGGCTATTGCAAAGTTAGCAGGCGAATAAAGTAAAATTTCAATTAGTGGAAGCTTTAACGCATAGAATAGGCTAACAGCGACATAGTCGCATACAAGTATGGGGTTTTTAGTTAATGTATATGTTTATTGATTTTAAGGTTTTATTCATTTATCTTTTGCTGGAAGTCAGCGTGTGGATAGAAGATTTACTAATTGTTAATACGGAATAAAGTGGAGAAGAGGTATATATGATGGGGTATAGTTTATTAAATGATCGCATCGTTACAGATGAGGAAGTTGTTATTCATAAAGAGGACCGTGGTTATCAGTTTGGGGACGGAATTTATGAGGTAATTAAAGTGTATAATGGGCAATTGTTCACGGCGCAAGAGCATATTGATCGCTTTTATGTAAGCGCTGAAGAAATTCGTTTGACGATTCCTTATACGAAGCATAAATTGCACCAGTTATTGCATGAGCTAGTAGAGGCAAATGAGATTAATAACGGTCATATTTATTTTCAAATTACACGTGGCGCTTCCGCGCGTAATCATATTTTCCCAAGTGCTGACGTAGTGCCTGTCTTAACAGGGACAGCAGTGGAAACATCACGTCCATTCACTAACTTAGAAAACGGTGTGAAGGCAACCTTTGTAGAGGATATTCGCTGGCTACGCTGCGATATTAAATCATTGAATTTATTAGGGGCGGTATTAGCAAAGCAAGAAGCATTTGAAAAAGGCTGCTATGAGGCTATTTTACACCGAGCTGAAACGGTGACAGAGGGCTCATCAACAAATGTTTTCGGTGTGAAGGATGGTGTATTACACACACATCCAGCGAATAACTTCATTTTAAAAGGAATTACACGTCATGTTGTTTTACAATGTGCGCAGGAAATTGGCTTACCTGTGCAGGAGCAAGCGATGACAAAGCAACAGCTTCTAGCGATGGATGAGGTTTTTATTGCCTCGACAACTTCAGAGGTGACACCAGTTATCGATATTGATGGTCAGCAAATTAATGGTGGTCAAGTAGGTGCATGGACACGCAAATTGCAAGCGCAGTTTGAGACAAAAATTCCAGCACCAGTTTCAATCTAAATAGAACGTCTGAAAAGCGTGCTAAGGCATTGCTTTTCAGACGTTTTTTATTACCTTATAATAATCAAAAGCAATATTCCTTATCTTACTAGATTGAGTAGCGAGCATAGGGTTAACAGCATATCCACCATAGGATATATTTAACGCAAATGATATGTTTAAGTGTGGAGCACACTGTTAATAAAGGATTTACTTGTTGATTGGCGTGAAGAGCAGGATGCTCCTACGACTACTCATCGCAAAGTAAACTTTCATTTCGGCGACAAGCCGCCCCCGCAATGGAAATTAACGAATTGTTAAGTATTCTATGTAAAAGAAAGGCTAATCAACACGCATGGGATAATATTTCAATATAGCGGTGTGCTCGCCAGCTTTTAGACAAACTTATATTTTTTTGCTGGCGATTCATGTACAATAGATACTACGAAAGCAAGTAGATGGAGAGTGTTTCGCGATGGCTCAATTAGTAAAAATACAAGATTATATATCTCGCTATGAAATAGATTTAACGCGCTATCCTACACAGTTTGTTCGCTTGAAAAAAGTACAATGGGAGCGCATCAAACACCAATGGGAAACAGGCGGTGAATTAAACCAGCAGTGGGAGCATGTTGATACGACTGAGGATGTCGTTGAAAATGAGAAATCGAGGTTCGCATTTTTAAAGAAATTTTTCCCTCAAAAAAAGCAAATCATAGAGGAGCCTGCGACTGACGAAGTAGTAGCGGATGACGAATTTTTAGACGAGGAAACAACGCTGTTTTTTGAACCAAACATCGTTTATAATCCACAAACATTAGAGGAATTAAAGCGCATGTTTATGGACCAATTTTTCCATTTTCAAATGAAGTGGGCTAGCTCGACATTGCGTGAAAAATCATATGTTGATCCTAAGTATATGCGTGACACGTTACTACGCACATTATTACAAGACTTACCAGATAACTATTTCGTGTTTTATTACCCAATTTTACGTGTGAAAAAAGCGCCAATCGAGTTAGAGGTCATTGTGATTACGCCTGTTGAATGTGTTTGTATTACGGTAGTGGAGGAAGAAAATCAAGCTGTTTATGTCGGCGGTAGCGAACGTTTTTGGGTTAAAAAGGTAGGGAAGCAAGATAAAAAAACACTTAATCCTTTTATTCGATTAAATCGCATGGAAACATTGGTTAAGCAACTTTTTGAGCAAGCAAGCGTAGACATGCCGATACGTAAAGTGCTGCTTTCGCGCAATGGCTATTTTGATTATCCAGGCGCTGTTCATGGTGTGCAGTTTATTGATAAGCGTAAATATGCAGGGTGGCTTCAACAAATAAAGCGGACGGTTTCACCGATGAAGCATATGCAAATTCGAGCTGCACAGTCGATATTAGCGATTGGTCAAACTACATCGTTTCATCGGGATATATGGAGCGAGCAAAAAAAGGATGACGAATAATGCAGCTCCATATTATTTTGAATGCCTATGCAGGTAGTGGCAGAGGGCTTAAGCGTTGGCGAAGTTGGCAACCTGCTTTAAATATTCCTTACATACTACATACAACAGACTATAGAGGGCATGGCTTTAAAATTGCACAAGAAATTGCACAGCAGACAAAAAAACAGCAACGACCGACTTGTATTGTTATTATTGGAGGAGATGGGACAATTCACGAGGTCATAAACGGTGTGCTCCATTGTGAATGGATAACGATTGGCGTGATGGCGGGAGGCTCTGGCAATGATTATGCTAGAACTTATCCTACTTTCCAAACGGTTGAGCAGTTGATAGACTTTGTACAGCAGCCTGCAAGAAGGCAGCATGACTGTGGTGTTGTCAAATTGCAAAAGGAGCACGCCTTTATGAATAATTGCGGCATTGGCTTTGATGCGGCGGTTGCCAAAGTTGCCAATGACTCAACTTTGAAAAGGCAGCTCGGCAAAATGGGGCTCGGTAAATTAAGCTATATCTACTTTTTAATTAAAGAATTATTTATTTTTAAACCGTTCGAATTAGAAATACTTGTAGATGGAGAACGACATCATATTCACAATGTTTGGTTTGCGACAGTATGCAATCAGCCCTACTTCGGTGGGGGTATGAAGCTTTCACCAGCATCGGAAACCGATGATCAAATGCTTGAGGTAATTGTTGTACATAATATATCAGCAATAAAATTATTATTTTTGTTTGTTACGATTTTTTCGGGTACGCATATTCGTTTACGGGAAGTAATACAGCTTACGGGGCAAAAAATTCAATTCACACATAAGGCAGAGCTGCCTTGTCATGCGGATGGGGAAATATTAACAGAGCCAAACAAGCAAATGCAGTTTCACATTGAGCCATTAAGCTGGTATGCGACAAAAAATAAGTGAATCAGTTATAATAAAGTGAATCTTCAGTCCGCGACAATTTTTCGGATTGCTGTATTGAAAAACATAGGCTAGGAACTTTGTAGCATAGAAAAGATGTAATAAAGAAATGAGGAAAAGTAAGTGAGATTAAGAAACAAACCGTGGGCAGAAGAATTTATTCATGCGCATCCAGATGTCATTTTGCCAAATCCAGAGCAGCATAAGGGCGATTGGTCAAATGTATTTGGCAATGACCATCCGATTCATATCGAAGTCGGAACGGGCAAAGGACAGTTCGTGCTAGGTATGGCGTTACAAAATCCAAATATTAATTATATCGGAATCGAGCTATATGATAGCGTGATTGTTAGTGCACTTGAGCGCATTGTTGAAGCCGACAAGCCTGCTAATTTACGTCTATTAAAAGTAAATGGTGCGAAATTACAAGACTATTTTGCCAAAGGCGATGTTAATCGTGTTTATTTGAACTTTTCAGACCCATGGCCAAAAGCACGCCATGCGAAGCGCCGTTTAACACATGAAAGTTTTTTAGCAATTTACGAAAATGTTTTAATTGAGCGAGGGGAAATTCATTTTAAAACAGATAATCGTGGCTTATTCGAGTACTCCTTAGTGAGCATGAATGCTTACGGTATGGCATTAAACTACGTCTCTCTCGATTTGCATGCAAATATGCCAGAGGATAATGTGATGACAGAGTACGAGGAAAAGTTTTCGGCAAAGGGGCAGCCTATTTATCGTTTAGAGTGTCAGTTTCGCAAGCAAGTTGGAGCATGATTTATTGAAAATATAACTTATAAACGATAATCTTCACTGCGGTTGGTGCGGAGTAGCGATATCCTTATTCTAAACAGCTAATAATGTGTTGCTTATATAAATATTAGCTTGTTTTTGTAAGGTGAAATGCCTTGTATTAGGCATACACCCGTTGATTGCAGCTATTTTAATTTTTGAATTAGGGGGAGAAATGATGGATCAATATGTATTTCATAATATGAAACTATTTTGGTTAAATGGTGGGGTAACAGCTTTAGATGGAGGAGCAATGTTCGGGGTCGTACCAAGAGCGCTCTGGTCGCGCAAATACCCTGTTAATGAGCTAAATCAAATTGAGCTTGCATGTGAGCCCATTTTAATTCAATACGAAGGTAAAAATTATTTAATTGATTCGGGTGTAGGTGCAGGCAAGTTAACGGAAAAGCAGCTGCGCAACTTTGGTGTTTCCGAGCAGTCAACATTGGAAACAAGCTTAGCTGAGCTCGGCATGAAGCCAGAGGATATTGACGTTATTTTAATGACGCATTTACATTTCGACCATGCGGGTGGTTTAACACGCTGGGAGGGGGAGCAGCTTGTTCCGGTATTCCCAAATGCAACGATTTACACGACGCAAATCGAATGGGATGAGATGCGTAATCCAAATATTCGTTCGCGCAACACCTATTGGAAGGAAAACTGGGAGCCTATTCAACATTTAGTGAAAACGTTCGAAGGGGAGCTAGAAGTAGCACCGGGCTTAAAAATGGTGCACACAGGTGGTCATAGTGATGGTCATGCCATTATTCGCCTAGAGCAAAATGGCGATGTGCTCCTACATATGGCAGACATTATGCCAACACACGCACATCAAAATCCACTATGGGTGCTTGCATATGATGACTACCCAATGACGAGCGTGTTTGCCAAGGAAAAGCTGATGAAGGAAGCATTAGAAAATGGCTATAAATTCATTTTCTATCACGATGCCTATTACCGTATGCTTCAATGGGACGCAACAGGCAAGGAAGTTGTTGACAGCTTAAAGCGCAGTAATGAGGCAGTGATTCAGTTTAAATAACAGAGGCGCCCAAAATGCCGTGCAGTAGCCGGCATTTTGGGCGCTGTTGTTTGCCGTTATTATAAAATGTTTGTTTATTAATATAGTGAGTGGTTTTTTTGAAAAGAGGGGGGCTATCCAAAAATAAATAGATAGTGCCTCTTTTAAAGATGTGATGAACACTGACTTCGGCGGTGTTTGTTTTCGATAAAGAGAGGTAATGAGAACCTTTATTTCAATGCTTTGTCAAAATAAAATGATTTTTTGATTCATTAGTTTAGAGAAGTTCGCGCAAGTGTAATGGATGGAGCATAGCCTATTATGGAAGGTGATGTGCGTGAAGAAAAGTATCATATTAATTATATTAATCGTTCATATTATGTTAGCAATAGCTTTGTTTTATGTAGGAAAACAATATGAATTTGTCGCATCACCAACAAATTCATGGTTGGCCAATTTAATTCTAGCTCTTGTCTTATTTTGTATAGTGATTTTTTTAAAATCCTCCAACATTAGTAAATTACCTAACCTATTATTAATACTCTATCCTGTTGCGATTTTACTAATAGCCGCTATAGCTTTTTATAAATTACCTAATTATACATATGCTGAAGCTCGTGAAATGATTGAGCGGACGACTGGGGAGACAACCCGATATAATAAAGGTGATTTTCCAAAAGGGCAAGAAGGTATGTATTATATATACACAGATACATCTGTCTATATAGTAAATGCAGAAACAGGGGATTATGTAAAAAGATTGTATGAATAAAATGATTTGTTATAGAAGACAAAAATCGCATGAAATCAGCACTTATGATTTGGTTTCATGCGACTTTTATATTTATAGCTTCGTCAGCTCTAAAACCGCACCCGAGCGGGCGTCTGCTGCGAATTCAAATGATTCCATTTCGCCGTCCATCATGCGTGAAATGCCACCGCGATAAACAGGAGCAGTTGTAAATCCGTTGTTAAACTCTTCTACTTTCATAAACACCCATGAGCCATCAATAGGTGCTTCTTTTTTAAATTCAGCCTTAATTTGCTGTAATACTGTATCTGCTGATAAGTAAGGATCGACGCGTTCACTTACCTCTTTAATAATAATTGCTGCTGCTAATCCCGTCGCTACCCCTAAAACAAAATCTCTCAATTTCATCTTTATTCCCTCCTTGCTCTAACTTTATCACATATAAAAGAGCGTGTAAAAAATAGAAAATTCGAAGGGCGAAATACTTTTACTTTATGTTATAATAGATGCGTAAATTAACAAGGGGAGTGTATCATAAGTGAATCAAGAAACAATGCAGCTTTTCAAAACATTAACAGAGCTTCCGGGAGCACCCGGAAATGAGCGTGCAGTACGTAATTTTATGCGCAGCGAGCTTGAAAAATATGCGGATGAGGTTATTCAAGACAATTTAGGTGGAATTTTTGGTGTTCGTAAATCTACACAAGCGGATGCACCAAAAATTTTAGTGGCAGGACATATGGATGAGGTCGCATTTATGGTCACATCGATTACTGATAATGGACTCATTCGCTTCCAAACACTAGGTGGCTGGTGGAATCAAGTAATGCTAGCACAACGTGTAACACTTTATACAAAAGACCGTGAAATTCCGGGGGTTATCGCTTCTGTACCACCGCATTTATTAACAGATGCGGAGCGTGCAAAGCCGATGGATATGAAAAACATGCTGATTGATATTGGTGCTGATTCTAAGGAAGATGCAGAGTCAATGGGCGTTCGTCCGGGACAATCTATTATCCCTGTATGCCCATTCACACCGATGGCTAATCCGAAAAAAATTATGGCGAAAGCTTGGGATAATCGTTATGGTTGCGGTTTAGCAATTGAATTATTAAAAGAATTAAAAGATGAGCAGCTAACAAATCATTTATATTCAGGTGCGAATGTAATGGAGGAGGTAGGTTTGCGCGGCGCTGGTGTTTCTGCCAATATGATTCAACCAGACCTGTTTTTTGCTTTAGATGCATCACCTGCTAACGATACATCTGGTGATAAATCGCAATTTGGTCAATTAGGGCAAGGTGCGCTAGTACGTATTTTCGATCGTACAATGATTACTCACCGTGGCATGCGTGAATTTGTATTAGATACAGCTGAATCAAACAAGATTCCATACCAATATTTCGTATCACCGGGTGGTGGCACAGATGCTGGTAAAGTTCACATACAATTAAACGGTGTACCATCAGCAGTTATTGGCATATGCTCTCGCTACATTCATACATCTTCATCAATTATCCATGTCGATGATTATGCGGCAGCGAAAGAACTATTAGTGAAGCTTGTTAAATCAGTCGACAACACTACACTAGAAACAATTAAAGCTAATGTTTAATAAACGAGCTATCGGGAAATCTACTTCCTGATAGCTTTACATATTTTAGCCCTACTCATGTAAACCGCAGTAAACGTAAAAACTGATTTTTTTTCGTACAAGAAGTATTTCCTTAATAAAGAAAATAAATAGGAGATGATGGCGTTGTTAGTAGCAATTGGCACACAAAATAAAGCAAAAACGAATGCGGTAGAAAAGGTGATTCACACTTATTTTCCGCAGGCAAATTTTGTTCATCTAAATGTAGAATCAGGCGTAGCAGCACAGCCTTTGTCTGCTGAAGAAACACGACAAGGGGCGATTAACCGCGCAAAAAATACTTTGCAACAAACAGAGGCAGATTGGGGTTTTGGCTTAGAAGGCGGTGTGCAGCCAGTAGGTGAAGAGCTGTACTGCTGCAATTGGGGAGCAGTTGCATTGAAGGATGGAACTGTTATTAGTAGTGCAGGGGCACAATTTGTTTTACCTAGGTCAGTAGCAAGCGAGGTACGAGCAGGGAAAGAGCTCGGACCAGTAATGGATGCTTTTGCAAAGAAGGAAAATACCCGTCACAATGAAGGCGCAATTGGTATTTTTACGAATAATTTAATAAATCGCCAACAAATGTTTGAGCATATCGTAACATTGTTGGTCGGTCAAATAATGTATTTGGATAGGAAATAAGCAATGTATTTGCACATTTACCTCAAAATAAATTACAATATATGCTGTAATAGAAAGTGAGGGAATTTGTATGAATCGCAAATGGCTTCATGGCCTTGCAATTACGACGCTTGCATTTACGCTAACAGGCTGTGGCAAGTCAGTGCAGGAGCAAATTGAAGTTGGGGTGGCAAGCGCTGAAACAATTTTTCAGGAAAGTGCTGAAGCACCTAACACAACAATTGGTTCAATCGAATTGTTTGTACCAAAATCCTATACGGTAGAGCAAGGTGCAAATGAAATGAACTACATTTTAACTAAAGATAAAGATTCTTATATATTATTTGTCAATACGAATGAACAAGAAGACAGCAAGTTGCATTATGACAATCTCATTGCCGATGAAACGAAAAATATTGTGAAATCACAAGAAATTGAAACAACGAATGAATTTGGTTTTTCAGCAGTTGTTCAGCTTGATGACAAACAGTATGAGTTAATCGTGAGTAGTGGCGGTATTAAAATGACGACGCTTTCTGAAGATCGCAAAATCGAAGAAAAGCTACATACAATGATGCAAATTGTTCGTTCTGTACAAATTACAAAATAACGATATTTATTTTGATTGAGAATTAAAATAAGCCTAAGTAAATGCCACAGGTTTTGAAGCCAAGCTTGCTAAAAATCTGCTGGGATGGTTTTGATAAAGCGTCCAAATGCTACAGCAGGGCGCTCTTTTTTGTTATAATAATATCGGTTTATCCCGTATTAACAGGCTATAAATCCCTAGGCTTCAAAATAATATGTAAAGAAATATTGGAGTGTGGAACAAACAACCTAGAAAAAACCGATTGATGAAACGACCAATCAGTGGAGGATGAAAAAACACTGAGGGAAGGTTCACTTTATTTAAAAGGAGGGACAAATGTGAAATCTCCAGAACTTGTAGAAACATTAAAAAAACAGCTTGGTGAGGAGCTTTTTGATTGGTCTTATGATAAAGAGACAGATAAAGTGCGTTTACAGCATAAAGTATTGCAGCGTGGGATGGATATTTCGTTGTCTGAAATATTAGCGAAGTATACGACGAAAAAACAGGCGGCAATCGATGAGGTTGTCTATACAATTGAACAAACATTTGCAGCAATGCTACAGGAGCAGGAGGTAGGTTTTGAGCAATTGTCTGCGGTTTACCCAATTATTCGTTCAGGCTCATTTCCGAAAAAGTCCAAGGACGGGCACTCATTCATAACGACAGAACATACGGCGGAAACGCGAATTTTTTATGCACTTGATTTAGGAACAACGTATCGTTTAATTGATGAAGCAATGCTAGAAAAGCTTGGCGTTACAGCGGAGCAAGTGCGAGAGATTGCACGCTTTTCAGTGAAAAAATTGCCGACCGCAACGAAAAAAGATGAGGTAGCAGGCAGTATATTTTATTTTGTCAATCATAACGATGGTTATGATGCAAGTCGTATTTTAAACGACCAGTTTTTAAAGGAGATGGCCGCGCAAATTGAAGGCGATATGACCGTATCTGTGCCGCATCAGGATGTGCTAATAATAGGTGATATTCGCAATGAAGTAGGGTATGATGTATTGGCGCAGATGACGATGCACTTCTTTTCTGTAGGAGCGGTACCTATCACATCTTTATCGTTTATTTATGATGAGGGCAATTTAGAGCCAATTTTTATTCTCGCAAAAAACAAAGTAAAAAAGGAGCAAGAGAAAAAATGAATGTAGCATATAACAAAGAGCATGTTGGTGATGTGCTTTTAGTACAACTAGCAACAGAGAAAATTATTACAACAGTAGTGGACAGACAAGGCGATGTAGCTTTATTAAAAGAAGAAGCAACAGGGGAAGTAAAGGCATTCAACTTATTTAATGCCAGCAAATATATCGAGCTGACAGCAAGAGGCATTGTAGAGCTAACGCCAGAGCTTGTGGAAAAAATCGAAGCTGCATTAACAGCAAATAATGTCACATTATCATTAGATGTGGATTTTTCACCAAAATTCGTTGTCGGTTATGTAGAAACGAAGGAGAAGCATCCAAATGCTGATAAATTAAGTGTTTGTAAAGTAAATGTAGGCGATGAAACACTGCAAATCGTTTGTGGTGCACCGAATGTAGAAGCGGGACAAAAAGTAGTTGTTGCAAAAATTGGTGCAGTTATGCCTTCAGGTTTACTCATTAAAGAAGGAAATTTACGCGGGGTAGATTCATTTGGTATGCTATGCTCAGCACGTGAGCTAGAAATTCCAAATGCGCCTTCTGAAAAGGGAATTTTAGTATTGGCGGAAGATGTTGAAGTAGGTTCAGCGTTTGAAATTCCAACGCGCTAAAATTTTAGAGGCTGTTTGAAAAGGTATTCTCTTTTCAAACAGCCTTTATTTTTGCCTAAGGCTAACCTCACCTCAAAATGAATTATTCAACAAAGGCTTAAAAACACACATTTTAAAATTAAAAAGAACAAGGTAAAACGTGTTTTTTCTTTCATCTAATTGTGAATCATCTTTCAACAAGTCGATAAACCTCCCTTTCTCTTAATATTTCCCTATTTGCACTGCGTAAACTCTGCCTCAATGGCTTAAAATATGGTATGCTTTTAGTATTCTATTTTCTAAAATAATGAGTTTTTTTTAAAGAAAAGAGTGAGCATATGAATTGGTTTAAAAAGCAAATAAATAAAATTTTATATACAGATGAGGAATATGATGAGTACGAGCAAGAGGTTGAGCAAAACGAGCAGTTTACGCAACAGCCGCAAATGAAAAAGACAACCTTCCGTTTCCCCCTTATTGCAGATGAGGAGTTAATCGAAAAAAAACCAGCGCCTCAAGCGATGCAGCAACGTCAAATGGACAATATAGAAATAGACCAGTCAACATTTGAGTTGCCAAGGCATTTACGAGAGGAGCAGCAGGAGATTTATGATGTAGAGGTATCAGGTATTCGCGAACTATTAGCGCGCAGACAAAAAAACAAAGGACAGGTCAATGTTTTTCGTAGTCAGCCGCAGGGACGGCGTAATAATTCTTTGAGAGAAGAAAAAGATTTTTTAACGCCTACAAAATCTCGTGAGAAAAATGAGCCAAAGCAAACAACGGTTAGTCCTTTACAAAATCGTAAACGCTTTATACCAACTGATGTACCATCGCCCGTTTACGGTTTTGGTAAGCCTAAGCCGATTGAACAATTGTTGCCGAAGAAAGATGAAGAACTTGCAAAACCGATTGTGCCAGAGGAGCAATCGGCGTCAGCGCCACAATTCACCGAAGCGCCGTTCATCGAAGAAATCCCACAAGCACAAGAGTTAACAGCAACATTTGAGGCCTCATCTTTATCAACGATTGAAATATTAGAGGATGGTCAAGCACCACAGCCAGTAGATTTGAATACATCTGATTATAAGGATATAGAGCAACCGCCTATTATGGATGAGCAGGATGAGTTTGATTTGCTAAGTGAATTGAAGGTGGAAAATTTAAAAATTGAAAACTCAACAATCCATATCGGTCAATTGCATGTGGAGCAAGCGCCGCCATCAGAGGAAGGTGCTATTGAAACAGGTGGCAGCCGTTTGCCATTTAATGTTTTAATGTTAAAGTCTGATAAGCAAAAGCAGCTTGCAAAGGAATTTGTTAAACAACATCTACAACAGCAAGAAATGAAAATGGTGAAAGAAGAGCATGAACAGCAAGTTACAGCTACTCTAGTTCAAGAAAAGCAGCCAACTGAAATGGCATTACAACAACAAGTAAAGACTGTTGAAACCGCGCATGAAGTAAAAAATCAAACGGAGGAGCAGTCACCTGCTAAAGCTACTGCTGCAGTAAAGGAAACGCCGATGCTGCAAGAGAAAACAGTTACTGCTGCTCAGCCAAAGTCGCACTATGAAAAACCTTCTACCACATTTTTAGCGCCTGCTGAGCAAAAAACGGAAGATTATGATTGGATGGAGCAACAAGCGGAGGCATTAGTAGAGGCGCTTTCTTATCATCAAGTGACTGCGCAGGTCGAATCAATTATGCAAGGACCGGCTGTAACACAATTTGAAATTACGATTGGGCAAGGCACGAAGGTAAGTAAAATTCGCAACTTAGCTGATGACTTAAAGCTAGCGTTAGCGGCGAAGGATATTCGAATTCAAGCTCCAATTCCCGGAAAGCGCACGATTGGTATTGAAATACCGAATTTAATTTCCCGTGCTGTCCGTTTATCGGAGGTAACGAATAGCGTAGCCTTTAAAGAATCAGAATCGCCAATGGAGGCGGCACTTGGTTTAGATTTAACTGGTAAGCCAGTTACATTAGATTTGCGAAAAATGCCACATGGCTTAATTGCAGGTGCTACTGGCTCTGGAAAATCTGTTTGTATTAACTCAATTTTGGTTAGTCTATTATATAAAGCAGATCCAAATGAATTAAAGCTTATGCTAATCGACCCAAAAATGGTGGAGCTAGCACCATTTAATCATATTCCTCATTTAGTTAGCCCTGTTATTACAGATGTGAAGGCAGCAGCGGCAGCTTTAAAATGGGCAGTTGAGGAAATGGAGCGTCGCTATCAGCTATTTATGCATGCAGAAGTACGTGATATAACACGTTTCAATGCGATAGCAGAGGCAAATGGACAATACGCTCAAAAGCTTCCATATTTATTAATTGTGATTGATGAATTAGCCGATTTAATGATGATGGCACCTACAGATGTAGAGGATGCCATTTGCCGTATTGCTCAGAAGGCCCGCGCATGTGGTATTCACTTAATTGTAGCGACACAGCGTCCTTCTGTAGATGTCATTACAGGCTTAATTAAGGCCAATATTCCAACGCGTATTGCATTTGCGGTATCATCACAAATTGACTCACGTACGATTCTTGATATACAAGGAGCAGAACGTTTGCTTGGGCGTGGAGATATGCTGTATTTAGGAAATGGCATGTCAGCACCACAGCGTATTCAAGGGACATTTGTAACAGATGACGAGATTGAGGAAGTAATTCGTTACGTGCGTAGCCAAGGACAGCCTGATTATATTTTTGAGCAAGAGGAGCTATTAAAGAAAGTTGAAACGATTGAGGCACAGGATGAACTTTTTGAAGAAGTATGTCGCTTTGTTTATGAGCAGGGAGCTGTTTCTACATCGTCAATCCAACGCAAATATCATATCGGCTATAATCGAGCAGCAAGGCTGATAGAAATGTTAGAGAAGCATGGTTTTGTGTCAGAGCAGAGAGGAAGTAAGCCACGAGAATCTTTCATCACAGAATCTGATTTAGAAAACTTATAAAAGTGCCAGGCACCGAAACAATTCTGATAATTTACTACAATTTAGCAGAAGATTGTTCAAAAAAGTTAGTTGAATGAAGCTTTTTCCGTATTAACAGGCTGTAGGATTCCCATATTAAAACTAGAAGTTTAAGTGTGGTCAACAGCCTGTAAAAATCGAATGTGGCAAACTTGATGTTGATTACACAAGCGTTTTCATAGAATGTAAAGTCTTTAGCCTGTGTTCTTCTATCAACAAACTACGCTGGATGAGTGAAAACTTTGCTGAAGGACGTTGAACAGTTCTAGTTGTTATAAATGTAGAAAAAATTAGAATAGTCGTTCATTTATTGTTCTACATATTTAATGCTATAATAAATTAGTATTTTTCACTATAACAGATAATAATTACTTTGTAGTGACAGCTATAGACATTATTTGCTGCGGGTAGCAGCAGGATGCGAATACAAAGTTTTAGGTGAAGGAGAGAAGATGAGTTCATTGTTTTTCTACCGATATAACGCCCATTATATAGATGCTATGCGCATGGAGAGGTCTGTTATTGATTGAGCTTCAATCTTCACCCTACTTGAACATATAAATTTTTGCAATTTTAAACAGGATCGCTGTATCCTAGGAGGTTTCAACATGACACGTTATCATTTTACAGGTATTAAAGGCTCTGGTATGAGTCCATTAGCTCAAATTCTTTTTGATTCTGGTGAACAAGTTCAAGGTTCGGATGTAGAAACATATTACTTTACTGAAAAACCATTACGCGATAGAGGAATTACCATTTTATCATTTGATGCAAATAATATTGAGCAAGGAATGACAGTTATTGCAGGAAATGCATTTCCTGATGACCATCCTGAGCTTATACGCGCACGTGAGCTAGGTGTAGAAGTTGTTCGTTATCATAAATTTTTAGGGGATTATAGCAATCATTATACATCTATTGCTATTACAGGCTCACATGGAAAAACATCTACAACGGGCCTAATGAGCCATGTTATTGGCGGCTATATGCCAACGTCTTACCTAATAGGAGACGGAACAGGGGCAGGAATGGAAAATGCAAAGTATTTCGTTATGGAGGCATGTGAATATCGACGCCATTTTTTAGCGTATAATCCAGATTATGCAGTAATGACAAATATAGACTTTGACCATCCAGATTATTTTGCGAGTGTTGACGATGTGTTCGATGCCTTTCAATCGTTAGCGATGCAAGTGAAGAAAGCAATTATTGCTTGTGGAGATGATGAGCAATTGCAGCGCATTCAGGCACAAGTACCTGTTGTTTATTATGGCTTTGATGCTGAAAACGACTTTGCAGCGCGCAACGTTGTTAAGACAACAGAAGGCACAGAATTCGAAGTGTATGTGCGCAATGAATTTTATGCAACGTTCTTTATTCCACAATTTGGTGACCATGCAATATTAAATGCATTGGCTGTTATTTCTCTTTGTCACTATGAAGGCATACCGACAGATGTTATTCAGGAGCGTTTGGACACATATGCAGGTGTAAAAAGACGTTTTACAGAAACGATTATCGGGAATACAGTACTTGTAGATGATTATGCACATCATCCAACTGAAATTGCGGCAACATTGCAGGCAGCAAGACAAAAATATCCTGAAAGACAAATTGTTGCGGTATTTCAACCGCATACATTTACGCGCACTCAAACATTTTTACAACAATTTGCGGATAGTTTAGACGATGCAGATGCAGTATATTTATGTGATATTTTTGGTTCAGCGCGTGAGCAATTAGGCGCTCTAACAATTGATGCTTTAGTGCAGCTAGTTGAAGGAAGCAAAGTGCTAGAACTAGATACAATCCAACAGCTTAAAGAGCATGAGGGAGCTGTATTGCTCTTTATGGGAGCTGGGGATGTTAATAAATATCAAACAGCATTTGAGCAATTGTTACAAAAAGTATAATTTTATCCCATATAATAGGCAGGATTTTTGAAATGTTTGTCGAATCAGAAATATAACTAGCTATAGGAGGTCATTTTCATGGTAGTCGTACTTTATATCGCTGCATTAGTCGCGGCAATCGGTTTTTTATTTTTATGTGTAAGCATCGGTATGACATTATTTTCAGTGAAAACAACATTAAACAATATCGCAGGAACAGTAGCAGGTATTGAAGGGCAGATGGAAGGAATCACACGTGAAACGACATCGCTGTTAACAAAAACAAATTCGCTTGCTGATGATATTACGGAAAAAGCAGAAAAGCTGAATACTGTTGTCAATGCTGTGAAAGGTGTAGGGGATTCAGTAAATGGTTTAAATGAATCTGTACAGCGCATTACAAATTCTATTTCTTCTGAAGTAACAAAAAATGAAGAAAAAATAGCCCAAGTTGTTCAGTGGAGTAATGTTGCGATGGGGATTGCTGATAAATGGCGCCAGCGTAAAGCGATTAATCCAGATGATGTGACAGTTTATACTGTAGATGGTGTAAATGCCAAGCCTAAAAAATAATGAAAGGATTGATATACAATGACAGAGCAAAAAATGACGAACTTACCACAAGTATATACGACTAGAAACGAAGACATTTACGGTGAGGAAACAGTAAATATGAAAGACTTTATTATCGGCGCATTGGTAGGAGGCATTGTCGGTGCGGCCGCTGGCTTATTATTAGCTCCAAAATCTGGTCGTGATTTACGTGGAGCTGTGGCGACACAGGCTGTAACATTACGTGACCGAGGTGTAGAGCTTTCCTCTACAGCGAAGGAAAAAACAGTTCAGCTATCGAGCCAATTAAAAGAGCAATCGACAAATTTAGTAGATAAAGTAAAGGCAAAAACAGCAAAAGCACCAAATGTCTTTGATGATGGTACAGTGTCTTCTGAAGGCGAAGAACCACTTGAAGAATTAATAAATGCAGTAGTGGAACCAGCTACACAGGAAGACCCGATTGAAAATATGTCTGAAATCGCTCGTCCGTCATCAATTTAAGGGCGCTTTTAGTGGAAGCGTAATGCGGTGTTTCTAGCCTCTAAAAAGAGGCAGGGACATAACTTTATTATTTCAAAAAATGCCGAAAATAGATAACAATTTTTCAGCTTTATGGAGTTAAATATTCCGTCTTAAATCAAAAAAATGTTAGACCAACTAGATTGCGGTCTAACATTTTTTCTTTTTGTCCCAGCTTCTTTGCGACGAGAATAGCGACAATCACAGCTTTATGTGCCAAAAGCGAAGGGGCTGTCCAAAAAGCCGTGCATAGCCGGCATTTTGGACAGTAGCGATGATGTTTCGCAAAATGTTGATTCATATAAAGTGAACCTTCAATCAGTGGGGGGCTTCGCACACCCCCACTGATTGGTGATAGAGGAACACAAGCTAGAATCTTCGCATCCTGCGAAAACGCTTGTGTGACCAACATCGTGTTGGCCTCATTCTTAGTTTTTACAGGCTGTAAGACCCCCACTTAAACATCTTGTTTTTATCTGCTGTTTTGAAGTGGGGGTCTGTGCTCTGCGGTTACTCATCGCAAAAGTACAGCCTGCTCCTGCGGTTACTCGTCGCAAACAAATTTGTTAATACGGGATAAGCAGGGAACGCCTCTTTTAAAAATGGGATGAACATTGGCTTTAGCAGCGTTATCCTTCAGTAAAAGGGAAGTGATGAAAACATTGATTTCAATGCGGTGTCAAAACAAAATAGACTTTTCGGATAACTCTTTTTTTTTAAGTAAATTTAATTTCCAATGTATCGCCACCGAAAATTTCTGCATCGAAGGAAGAAGGGATACCATTTCTTAAAATGGTAAAGCCACCTTTCGCTTGTGCTGGAAGTTGCCAGTTTGAAAAGCGGAATACATCTTGAAAAATCCATGGGCTGTGCTCAAGGGCATTCACTTTAATCGTCGCACCATTTGGTACAGTAGCCTGTGGAGAGAGTACAGCACCGTTCACCGTCATTTCGCGTACGATTTTTACGAGCTCAATGCGTTCTCCCTGAAATGTCACTAGCATTCGATCCTCTAATAATAAATCTAAATGATTTGCCAATGTTTGCACAGTAGGCAAAGCATTTTGTGTAAATGCTAGTCGGTCACCATCATTTACAGGATAATGGGTTTTACTTGGTTTTCCGTTAATTAATAATTCGGATGAAAACATTGGTAAATAGAGGGGCTGTCCATCGATATGAACGACATAGGAGCGCAATTGCTCCAGTAAATCTACATTATTTGTCTGCTTTAAAACATCCTCTGCCGTTTCTATTATTGAAATATCTACAATATCTCGATCTTGTAAAGCTTGGTCAAATGTCGCAATCTTCGTATTTATATAAACTTTAGGCTTTACAGTATAAGGAATGTTATTAATTGATATATTTTTTGAAAGTGCAGTATCTACAATATCTTGTACAAGGGCAGTTGCAGCTTGCCCATCTTGTCCTTCAATAAGCGTGATTGTATCGCCATTTTTGATGGAAGATTTTGTAGAGGCTGGCGTACCATTTAATAAAATTTGGGCAGGCTGACCATGCTCTCCGGCAATGAAAATTGCTTGATTATTCACCGTTATGGATAGGGCATGACCCGGCTTACCATAAAGCTGCTTTGCTCGAATATTTGCCGCTAAAAACGCATCGGCTATCGTCATCTCTTTCAGTTCAAATAAGCGTACAATTTGCTCATTCACTGTTACCGTCATGTATTGAATCGGTGTTTTCTTTGCCGCAATTGCGATGCCTATTGGTGTTACAAGCTCTGGTGTTACCGGAATAGATGGTTCTTTTGTTAAATTTTGAATAGCGTCTATGCCGCGAACCGCAACGCGATTTTCTGGTAATTCTAGCACTTTGCCAAGCTCGACTGTTAATTTTGGTGTCAGGCTACCACCTCCGACGAGCATTACTGCTTTTGGGGCTACTTGGTTGTTCAAGCGTAAAATCTCTGTTCCAATCGCATTTGCTAACGATGTAATAGATGGATAAATCGCTTGTATTACTTCTTCGTGAGGCAAATATTGGTCAAAGCCTAAAATATCCTGAATAAGTATATCACTATCTGCTGTATGTAGCTGGCGCTTTGCAGCCTCTGCAACTGGGAAATCTAATAAATAATGGTCGCTTAATGCCTCGGTAATCTCATCGCCAGCTGTTGGCACCATGCCATAAGCAATAATTGTCCCTTTATCAGTAATGGCGATATCCGAAGTACCAGCACCTATATCGACAAGTGCAACATTTAAACGGCGCATCGTAGAAGGAATAAGTACGTTAATTGCTGCAATCGGCTCTAACGTCAGGGCCTCCATTTCTAAATCTGCACGCTTTAATGCTGCTAACAGCGACTCTACAACAACGCGAGGTAAAAACGTTGCAATAACTTCTATTGTTGCCATGTCGCCTTGTTGGTCTAATAGGCTGCCAATTTCTTCATCATCTAATTTGTAATATAATACCGAATAACCAACACAATAATAGTGGCTAGCCTTCGCATCTTCTTTATGTTGTAGCAATTGTTGCTGCGCCTGTTGTACAGCTTGAAGCTCTAAGCGATTAATGTCTTCCTCCGTAAAAATAGGACGGTTTTTTATATTAATCGTAATGCTTGCCTGCTCTGTTTTTAAGGCACGACCTGCTGCTGCAACGCTTACTTTTGTTAAAGGACCATGCTTTTCTTCTAACACCTGTTTAATTTCAGTTATCAAATCTGCTACGTAGAGTACATTATGTATTTGGCCATCTACCATTGCCCGCTCTTTATGTTCTTTAATAACCATATCAGCAACGTGAAAATGCTGATCTCGCTCTTCCAAAATAATGCCAACTACAGAGCGTGTACCGATATCTAAAGCAAATAACTTTGAAGTCATTTGTAATCGCTTCCTTTCGTGTCCTTACTAGAGATAGCTTTAGCGAGTTGAAGCGCTAAATTAAAAATGCGTGACATTTATAAACAAGTTGTCTATAATGATATTATTAATTAAAAATGTATCATACATTTCAGCGTTCTGAAAGAGTATGTGTACTCAGGAAGGAGAAATAAGTAATGAGTCAACACGATTTAGAAGGTTTACGCGGTCAAATCGACAGCTTAAACTTAGAGATTTTGCGCTTAATTAATGAGCGAGCAGAGATTGTTAATGAGATAGGTAAGATTAAAGAGAAGCAGGGTGTGCATCGTTACGATCCCCTTCGAGAACGCCATATGCTGGATTTAATTAAGGAGCATAACAATGGTCCGTTAAATCAAATGACGGTTGATTATATTTTTAAACAAATTTTTAAAACAGCATTAAAGCAGTTAGAGGCAGAGAAGAAAAAAGAATTACTTGTATCGCGTAAAGAGAAATCTGAAGATACAGTTATTAATATTAATGGAGAATTATTAGGAGCAGGTGCACCATCTTTCGTCTTTGGTCCATGTGCAGTTGAATCATATGAGCAAGTGGCGCAAGTTGCCGCATCTATTCGTGATAAAGGTTTAAAATTAATTCGAGGTGGCGCGTACAAGCCACGTACTTCTCCATACGATTTCCAAGGGCTTGGTTTAGAAGGTTTAAAAATTTTAAAGCAAGTATCTGAGGAATACGGTTTAGCTGTTATTACAGAAATTGTAACACCTGCTGATTTAGAAGTAGCACTTGATTATGTAGATGTTGTACAAATAGGTGCACGTAATATGCAAAACTTTGAATTATTAAAGGCAGCAGGGGCAATCAATAAGCCAGTATTGTTAAAACGTGGCTTAGCAGCAACTATTGATGAATTCATTCACGCAGCTGAGTACATTATGTCAAAGGGCAATGAAAATATTATTTTATGTGAGCGTGGTATTCGTACATACGAAAAGGCGACACGTAATACATTAGATATTTCTGCAGTGCCAATTTTAAAGCAGGAAACGCATTTACCAGTAATGGTTGATGTAACGCACTCAACAGGACGTCGCGATTTATTATTACCATGTGCAAAAGCGGCGATTGCAATTGGTGCAGATGGCGTAATGGCTGAAGTTCATCCAGACCCATCAATTGCTTTATCAGACCAGCAGCAGCAAATGGATATTCCAACATTCGATGCATTCTACGACGAAGTGCTAAAGTTCATGAAGCAATATGAAGTAAAAGCTTAAACTTTAAAGTTGTCGAAAAGGAGGTGTCTGAAAAGGAGGCGAACATGCCACTTTTCAGATGCCTTTTACATTTTTCAATGAGATAATAGTCATTGAAAAAGATGTCCTACAGCTTTTTAAGGCATTTTTTTGTCTAACTTCATTTTTTATTGAAATTGGAAATGAAAGTATATATGATGGTATAAAGTGAGTTTTAACATCTTTCAGCGATGTTTTTTGCGACGAGTAACCGCAGCAGCCAATTTTATTTTGTATGAAAACGAGGCAGCAAGGTTTTTTGTACAGATAGCAGGGCGACAGCTATAGATACAGAGGTTTCCCACCTCTACAGCTAGTAAAATAAATGCTTTTTAGGCTCATTTCAGTGGGTGCTGATAAAGAGGAACTCCGTCTAAGAACATCGCGTCCTACGATAACGACATCGTGTCAGCTAAACTTGCGGCGAATGTCACAGATTTTGAAGGAAGCCCTGCGTGATGCAAATCAATTAACCACGGTCATAGGACGTGAAGGCTTTAGGTTAACGTCCACCAAACAGCCCGAAAAAATTTGGACTAAAGTTAGTCGAGGCATCATTGATTAAGGGATATTCAGAAAGACAAAAGCATTTTTTATAAAACTAAAATGTATTTTTACTTGTTTATCTTGTTAATGGGAAATAGAAGATAAGTTGAGAGAAGACGACTGGAGGCGAGTATAGTGACAGTAACAATTTATGATGTAGCGCGCGAGGCCAATGTTTCAATGGCTACAGTATCGCGTGTTGTGAATGGCAACCAGAATGTGAAGCCTGCCACTAGAAAAAAAGTATTGGAAGTAATTGAGCGGCTAGAATACCGACCAAATGCGGTGGCACGTGGCTTGGCTAGTAAAAAAACAACAACAGTAGGCGTGATTATTCCGGATATTTCAAATACAATTTATGCAGAATTAGCACGAGGCATTGAAGATATTGCGACAATGTATAGCTATAATATTATTTTATCGAATTCAGACCAAAAGGAGGACAAGGAGCTGGAATTGCTTGATACGATGTTAAGCAAGCAGGTAGATGGCGTTGTAATGATGACCGATAAAGTATCGAGTAGCATTCAACAAGCAATCAAAGCCTCTCCAGTACCGATTGTTTTAGCAGGCTCTGTTGATGAACAGCAGGAGGCTGCCTCTGTCAATATTGATTATTATGAGGCAGCATATGAAGCTGTTAATATTTTGTTGAAAAATGGACATAAGCGTATCTCATTTGTTTCAGGTCCATTGGATTATACGATTAATGGTATATATAAACTAGCTGCTTATAAGCAGGCATTGCAAGATGCCAATATTGAGCTAGATGAGCAGCTCATTATTGCGGGGGATAGCATATATGATGATGGCATCGCTGCATATGAAGAGTTAACAGCTATTGCAGTACCTCCGACTGCTTATTTTGCAGGCAGCGATGAATTAGCAATCGGCATTATTCATGCGGCACAAGATGCTGGCAAGCAAGTGCCAAATGATATCGAAGTCATTAGCTTTGAAAACTCCAAGTTAGCCAGAATGGTACGTCCACAGCTATCGAGTGTTGCCTTACCACTTTATGATATTGGTGCTGTAGCAATGCGACTTTTAACGAAAATTATGAATAAGGAAGAAGTGGCAGAGCAAACAGTTGTTTTACCATATCATATGGAAATTCGTAGCTCAACGAAGCGTTAAAAATGGACAGTAGCGATGATGTTTCATAAAATGTTGATTCATATAAGCAGAGAACGCCTCTTTTAAAAATGGGATGAACATTGGCTTTAGCAGTGTACTCCTTCAGTAAAAGGGAACATTGATTTCAATGCGTTGTCAAAACAAAATGGACTTTTCGGACAACTCCATCTCATTAAATTTGCCATCGTTTTAAATGGTAAATAAATAATGAGCTTTGAGCATTTATTTGATTTTAAAAGAGCGTAAATCTATACTCTAATAAAAATGGAATAGCTGTCGGAAAAGCCTGTGCGTAAGCATGTTTTTCCAACAGCTATTTTTTTATTTATGCAAAATGTGTAATGCTTTTTGTAGCATTTGTGCATTTTTTTCCTCAATTTCTGCTTTGCGCGGAATCGGGTCATATAGGTCGGTAGGGTCTTCCCAAGTTGGGATAAGCTCATTTGGTGCTTCCTGCTGCCAATGCTCCAGCCAGTTTTTCGGCAATGGACCAGTAGGGCAAGCTAAATCGTTCATTTCTGTCCAAATTAGTGACCAAGCGCGGGGTACAACACGCCAAATATCGTAGCCGCCACCACCAACTGCAATCCACCTACCATCGCAATATTCATGCGCTAATTGATGAGCAAGTTTTGGAATTTCCTTGTAAATTTTCATCGTGCCATATAAATGTGTTAATGGGTCGAGATAATGAGCATCAGCACCATTTTGCGTTAGTACAACATCAGGTTTAAAATGCTCAAACACTTTGCGCATCGCTTGTTCATAAATCATTAAAAAACTTTCATCCTCTGTAAAAGCATCAATTGGAAAGTTAAAGGATGTGCCGTAGCCTTGCCCGTTTCCGCGCTCGGTCACATTACCTGTACCGGGAAATAAATAGCGTCCTGTTTCATGAATAGACAATGTACATACATTTGGATCATCGTAAAAAGACCATTGCACCCCATCACCGTGATGGGCATCTGTATCGACATATAATACACGCAAGCCGTACTTTTTCTGTATGTAACGAATGGCTACACTGCTATCATTATAAATGCAAAAGCCCGAAGCTCGTCCGTAAAAGCCATGGTGAAGCCCGCCGCCTAAATTTAGTGCATGGCGTGCCCGACCTTGTAGCACAGCGTCTACAGCTTGTAAAGTACCACCAACGAGCAATGCGCTTGCTTCATGCATATTTGGAAAAATTGGTGTATCTTCTGTACCGATGCCGAAGCTTTCACCTTGTTTAGCTGTGAGCTGACCATGTCCTGCCCTCTTTACAATATCAATATATTTTTCATCGTGTGCAAGGGCAATTTCCTCTTCTGTAGCCATGCGTGCTGGAATAATATCTTCATCTTTTAAAGCGCCGATTTGTTTTAGTAAATCCATTGTTAATAGTAAGCGTTTGTGGTTAAACGGATGGGTGTCCGAAAATTTATAGCCAAGCTGGTCAGGTGAATAGACAAAAAGTGCATTTTTCATACTTGTATCCCTGGTACATTTGGCCACAAAACATGAAAGCCTTGCTTACGTAAATCTTGAATAATTGCTAATGGATTGATAACTTGTAATCGGACGCTCACAATTCGGTTTTCGTCGTTTGTAGCATCAGGATGGATAAGCACGCTTAACACATTCACTTTATGTTGCATAAATATTTTAGAAATATCATGTAGCACACCAGCTTTATCGGAAACGCGAATATCGATTTTAGAACTTGGCTTATGTGCACCAGTTAATTCAATGTAAGTGTATAAAAGGTCTGTTGTTGTAACAAGTCCGACTAATTTACCACCTGAGACAATTGGTAAACAGCTAATTTTAGATTCATAAAAAGTTAAGGCTACCTCTTCAACTAAATCTAATGGATGGCCAACAATTGGATTTTTAATCATCATATTCATTAAAGGTGTATTTTTAATGACGGTTTTTTCTTGCTCATTCAGCTCATCAAGAAAAGCGTGCTTAACATCATGCTCTGTTATAATTCCAACGACTTCCTTTTGTGTATTGACAATCGGTATATGGCGTATGTCATGTTCATGCATTAACTGTGCAGCCTCTCCAACTGTATTTGTAGGGAGTAGTGTGTGCACATTAACTTGCATCATTTCTTCTACAATCATTTTGCAATCCCCTTTGCTTGATTTTTAATACAAAAAACGCCTTTTAAAACGTAGACGATCAAAGCGTTCCATCGTCTCTGCATTGACATGCTTACCAACTCGCCCCATTAGACAGTTTGCTGGATGTGATGCGATTTCTGGGTCGTCTGTCGCAAAATATTCAAAACCTACAGAACTCATCATACGCTCCATCATTTTGCGATATTCCCAGACGTTTAGTCCTGTCCCTTTTAAATCCCAATGCCAATAATATTCAGTTGTAATAACAAGATAGTCTTCCATTGCCTCATCCGCAAACGATATTTCTAACAGTTTTTTTCCTACACCTGTACTGCGATAATCTGGAATGACTTCTATTGCGCCAAGCTCAATCATATTTTCGATTTTATCCTCCGCCCAACGCTCGATAGGGTCGGGGTATAAATATGTGACATAGCCAACAACCATTTCGCCATTGCGAACGATTATAATGCGTCCCTCCTCTAATGAGGCGATACCAATTAAGGCTTTGTGCTGTTGCGGGGCAGGGCGGAATGAAACTAAATCATCATGAAATGCGTAACGAGCTAATTGCTCAGGATGTACAGGGCCTTCTACATGTACAATCCCATGCCTCGTCTCCATTGCAGTGCTAAAAAAGGTTTTTTTATGCTCCATTTATACACCACCTAATTATTCTAATCCTTATTATACAAAAGAATTTAGGGAAAAGGGAAGATGGAAGGGGCTGTCCAGAAAGTAATTTCTTTCATAATAGCCTAATTTCTAATATTGTAATCCCGTTGATAATTCGCAACAAACTAATTTATAAGGAGATTTTGTTTATCATCCATGCAACGGGCATTTAAAAGTTGTGCTAGCCTTTTTTCGACGTTCGGACAATTAAAAAATTAATTTTTTAGAAAATAAATAAAAATTCAGTTGACTAAATAATTATACATACTTATACTAATGCTATCTTATATTTGGAGGGACGGCAATGAAAGTTGGAATTATCGGTGCTACAGGATATGGAGGACTTGAGTTAATTCGCTTTTTACATAATCACCCGGAAGTAGAGAAAATTGAATTATTCACTTCATCAGAAGAAGGAACCATTTTTTCAACAAAGTTTTCTCATTTAGAAGGAATTGAAGACCAGCCATTACAAAAAATCGCTGAAGGAGCTTTGCAAAATTTAGACGTTATTTTTACAAGTACACCATCAGGGGTAACGACTAATTTATTACCGCCATTATTGCAAAAGGGACCAAAATTTATTGATTTGTCAGGTGATTTTCGTTTAAAGAATCGAGCGAGCTTTGAGCAATGGTATAAAAAAACGCCTGCACCGCAGGAGGCAATCGAGCAAAGTGTTTATGGATTAGCAGAATGGAATGAGTCAAAAATTGCTGAGGGACATTTAATTGCCAATCCCGGCTGTTATCCGACAGCAGTTTTATTATCACTATTGCCCTTAATAAAAGAAAATTTAATTGACCCGAGCTTTTTAGTTATCGATGCGAAAAGCGGTGTATCAGGTGCTGGTAATAAGCCTACACAGGCAACTCATTTTAGTGAAACGAATGAAAATTTCTCAATTTATAAAATTAACGAGCATCAGCATATTCCAGAAATCGAGCAAGCGATTGCAATGTTTGCAAATGTGCAGACAAAAATTTCATTTAATACTCATTTAGTACCCATGACGCGCGGTATTTTAACAACATCATATGCCGCTGTACAGCCTGGCGTTACACAGGCACAACTGCTCGATTGTTTGCAAGCTGCATATGCGAAACACCCATTTGTACGCGTGATTAAAGAAGCCTCAATGATTGGTACAAATCGTGTGAAAGGCTCAAATTACTGTGATGTGTATGTGCAATTAGATAAGCGCACAAATCGAGCAACGATTGTCGGCGTCATTGATAATTTAGTCAAGGGTGCGGCAGGGCAAGCAATTCAAAATATGAATATACAAATGAACTTACCACAAACGATGGGTTTACAAACAGTACCATTATTCATTTAAGGAGGAAAATAAATGACAGCTATTATTGAATTGAAAAAATTATCTGGAAAAAATATCGTATCTCCAAAAGGCTTTACAGCGGCGGGGGTGCATTGCGGTTTAAAGCATAAGAAAAAGGATTTAGCATTACTTGTAAGTGAGGTACCGGCAAGTGTTGCAGCAGTTTTTACGACGAATGCTGTGCAGGCGGCTCCATTAAAGGTAACGAAGGAGGTTGTTTATAGCACGCAAAAAATGCAGGCAATGCTCATTAATTCAGGCAATGCCAATGCTTGTACAGGCAAACAAGGGATAGCGGATGCCTATGAAATGCAAAAATTGGCTGCAGAAAAATTAAATATCGACACTAGCTTAGTTGGGGTAGCATCTACAGGGGTTATTGGAGAAATAATGAAAATGGAGCCGTTGAAAAAGGGTGTTGCCATGCTAGTACCTAACGATGATTTAGAGAGCAGCATTGATTTTGCACAGGCCATTTTAACGACGGATACAGTGATGAAAAATACAACCTATGTAACGACAATTGATGGCAAAGAAATTGTTGTTTCTGGTACAGCAAAGGGCTCTGGCATGATTGAGCCAAATATGGCAACGATGCTAGGTTTTATTACGACAGATGCCAACATACAATCAAATGAGCTGCAAAAGGCACTATTACAAATTACAGATTGTACCTTTAATTCAATTACAGTAGATGGTGACACATCGACAAATGATATGGTTGTCGTCATGGCAAATGGTTTAGCTGGTAATACAGCCTTAACGCCAGAGCATCCAGAGTGGGCAAATTTTTATACTGCACTGCAAGCGGTAGCAGAGGATTTAGCAAAATCGATAGCTCGCGATGGTGAAGGGGCGACAAAATTAATCGAAGTTGAAGTAGTCGGCGCAATGAATGATGCGGAGGCACGTAAAATTGCAAAATCAGTTGTAGGCTCACCACTTGTGAAAACGGCTGTCTTTGGCTGTGATGCCAATTGGGGACGTATTATTGCGGCAGTTGGCTATAGCGGTGCAACGGTCGACCCTGAGAAAATTACGATTCAAATCGGGGGCGTAACAATGGTCGAAAATGGTGAACCAATTGCATTTTCGGAGGAACAGCTTATTACAATACTAAAGCAGCATGAAGTGAAAATTTTCGTTTCTTTAGGCGCGGGTAATGGACATGGCTTTGCTTGGGGGTGTGATTTAACATATGACTACGTTCAAATCAACGCATCATACCGCTCGTAATATTGTCATTAAACTGGGAGGCAGTGCATTAGAAGGATTGAACAGCGCCTTTTTTCAAAAAATACAGGCACTTCAACGAGAGGGCTATCGCGTTATTATTACACATGGTGGAGGGCCAGCAATTAATCGCACATTAGCTGCTCATCAAGTAGCATCCCATGTGTTACATGGGATACGGGTTACTACAGCAGAAGCAATCGATTTAGTGAAAACAACATTAATTGGGCAAGTAAACCCACTTCTCGTACACGAATTAAATAGAGCAGGAATTGAGGCAATCGGATTAAGCGGCTTTGATGGTCAGTTATTAGAAAGTACATTTTTAGATGAGGCAATCTACGGCTATGTAGGGCAAATTAAAAAGGTAAATACGAAGCTATTAAATACTATTTTAAACACAAATATTGTCCCAGTTATTGCTTGCATTGGGACAACAACAGATGGTCAGGCATTAAATATTAACGGTGATACAGTAGCAAGCGAAGTGGCTCTTGCTATAGAAGCAGAAAGTTTACTTCTTGTCACAGATGTCGCCGGCATCCGAATTGAAGGGCAATATCAGCAGCAAGTGACAAAATCAGCAATTGAAAAATGGATTGCTGATGAACATATTTACGATGGAATGATTCCGAAAGTACAAGGAGCGCTTGCTTGTTTGGCAGCAGGCATTCCGTCTGTTCAAATTGTAGATGATACATTAACAGGCACAACAATTGTTGGGTGCCAGGCACTCACACAATTCTCGCACAATTCAATTTAAAGGAGATGGCTGTAGGATGAGTGCATTATTTCAAAATTATGCAAGACGACAGATTCATATTGTTAAAGGGCAAGGAACAATCGTGTATGACGATAGTGGGAAGCGTTATCTAGATTTTACAAGTGGGATTGCTGTTTGTTCGCTTGGCCATGCTCATCCAGCGCTTGTGCAAACTTTGCAGGAGCAGAGTGAGAAGCTATGGCATATTAGCAATCTTTTTGAGAGCAAGGGGCAGGAGAAGCTTGCTGCATCATTAGTTCAGGATTTGCCATTAGCGTATGCCTTTTTTTGTAATAGTGGGGCAGAGGCTAATGAGGCGGCGATTAAGCTTGCGCGTAAACATACAGGGAAGCATCATATTATTGTTTTTGAGCAATCATTTCATGGGCGTACATTTGGTGCGATGTCGGCAACAGGACAGGATAAAGTGCGAAATGGCTTTGGCCCTTTAGTTGAACAGTTTACGACATTGCCATTTAATGATGTGGTGGCACTTGAAGCCGCTATTGATGAAACAGTGGCAGCGATTATGTTAGAGCCGATTCAAGGTGAGGGTGGCATTAATGAGGTGACGCCAGAGTTTGCGGAAGCTATACAAAAAATTTGTGAGGCGCATAGTATTTTATTAATTGTCGATGAGGTACAAACAGGAATTGGTCGTACAGGGACGCGCTTTGCGTTTGAGCAAACGGCATTAAAACCACATATTGTGTCGATGGCTAAAGGTTTAGGGGGCGGCTTTCCAATTGGCGGCATACTAGGTACGGCAGAATTATTTGAAACATTTAATGCAGGAACACACGGTACAACATTCGGTGGTAACCCGTTAGCCGTGGCAGTTGCACAAACAGTCGTAGAGCATGTTTTTAACGAGGCTTTTTTACAGCAAGTGCAGGATAAATCAGCCTATTTGCAGGCGAGGCTACAGCAGGCATTAAATGACAAAAAGTTCACAATTCAAGGAAAAGGCTTAATGCTTGGTATTTACTGCGGTGGTGAAGATGTAGCGAGCTATGTTACTCAATTGGAGCAGGCAGGCTTGCTCGTTGTACAGGCAGGCACAAAAGTCATTCGTTTATTACCACCATTGACAGTAAGTGAGTCGGAAATGGATGAAGCAGTTGCTATTTTACAACAAATATTATGCAATTAGAGCCAAGCTGTTTAAAAAATCTAAATTACTTTCCAAATAAAATTCCAAGGGAATAGGCTTTAAAGTACGCCCTTGGCGAAAAGGATAATGACAATTTATTGTGACTGCTGAAGGAGCAGTGTTTTTAGCGAATACTTAATAGATAAGCTAAGGCTGCCTGAAAAGAGATTCTTTTTCAGGCAGCCTTATTGTTGTGCTTATTCTTCTTGTTCTTCCCCATTGCCTTCAGGGTCCCCTGTCGGTGGCTCCTCTGGTACGGGCGGTTCATTGTCTTCATCTGTATTTGGCTCATCGATTTCAGGCGGTGGAGCGGCAGTTTCGATAATGTTTGAAGGCTCAGATTGACGCCCTGTAATATCTACTGCAACAACATAATAGTTAGCTCCGATGGCAATTTGAGCCCGACGCCCTTGTTCAAAGCCATTCGTCGCAATAAGCTGACCTTCTGTCGAATAGACTCGATAGCCGATAACATCATTTGATGCCGACTTCGACCATACTAATGTATTGCCATCAAGTGTAACAATAACAGATGCTGGTGCCTCTTCATCCGCTTCAAATGCTGCCCCTGTAACAACAGTTGAGCTTAAGGAAGAATTGTTAGGTAATAGCTTTGCAGGATCTCCACCTAAAGAGCCAAGCATGCGTTTAACAAACTCCTCGTTTAAGCCGACGCCCCCCATTGTAACGAATTCAGCAGGGGTAGAAGGGAGAGCACTGTATGATTTACCATCAATATTGACAGATGCAGAAGAAACTAAGCTGTCATCTGGAATGGATGGTAAAAATACATTGCGATTAAATAAATCGGAGCGCACTAGCCCAGCACTTGAACAAGCTTCAGAAGGTGCTAAGCCTGAAATTCCACAAAACGATGCGCTGACAACATTTGCAGGCTTTTCAAATTTTTCTTTCGTTCCGATAAATTCAGGGTCGATATCGTAAATAGTATTCATCAACGAAGCCCATAGTAAATTCACACGGGTACTTGGCTGATAGTAAGTGTTATTAAATGTATATAATGATCTAGGCTGGTCATAGCCCATCCACACACCTAAAGAAATATTAGGGTTATAGCCAACTAACCAAACATCCTTATAATCCTGTGTTGTACCTGTTTTTGCTGCAAAATCAGAAGAGAATTTTAATGTGCTCTTTGCACGCATACCTGTACCATAATCAAGTACATCACGCAGCATATCTGTAACAATGTAGGAAGTTTCAGGTGTAAATACTTCAACTGGCTCTACCTCATGCTGATAAATAATATTGCCATCTAAATCAACAATTTTCTCAATCATATAAGCATCAATAAATTGACCGCCATTTGCAAGTGTAGCAAATGCATTTGTATTTTCTTCAACTGTTGTCCCATTCGTTAATCCACCGATAGCTGTTGCTAAATTGACATAATCGCCCTCGGTTAAGCGAGAAAAGCCCATTTTAGCTAAATATTCAGCAGGTCGATTTGGTAAAATATCATCATATAAGCGAAGCGCTGTTAAGTTTTGAGAATGAGCTAAGGCCTCACGTGCAGGCATTATTCCTCTTTCTTCATTTTCAAGATAGTTCGAAGGGCTATAGCCGTCATAGCTACGCTTAAATTTCACATCGACAACAGGGCTACCTGCACCAATTTTTCCATACTCAATAGCCGGACCATATGCTAAAAGTGGCTTCATTGTTGAACCATTTGAACGATATGCTTGTGTAGCATGATTTAGTGCCTCAATATTAAAATCACGCCCGCCAACAAAGCTTAAAATACGTCCTGTCTTGTTCTCGATAACAACACTTCCAACTTGCACAGGCATTTCAACTGTTATTTCTTCTCCAGTTTCACTATCTATCGTCGTTGCTGTATACGTATGACCGTAGTATTGGAAATTCTCGGCTGCTGTTTTCATTGCGTCATACATTTGCTGATTAATTGTAGAATAGATACGATAGCCTTTTGAGCGCACATCACGGTCTGCTAAAATCATATATTTTTCAAGCAACTGTGATTCTTCTTGCAAGCGCTTTGGATCAATGCCATCCTGCTCAGCTAACATATCCGCAATAATTTTTTTCGCACGGTTTTCAAGCTCGTATGTTAACCATGGGTAGCGGTCTTCAGGGCGTGATTCAGGTTTTCTAAAATCTTGCGTAATATCGTAGACGATAGCTTCTTGATATTCATTTTCTGAAATGTAGCCAGCTTCCTTCATACGGTATAGAACCGTTTTCATCCGGTCAATGCCGGGCTTTAAAGCTTCCTCTGTTTTTAATTGCCCTTTTTGTGTAAAAGGTGTATGGGCATACGGTGCTTGCGGTATTCCCGCGATATACGCAGCTTGTGGTAAAGAAAGCTCAGAAGCTTTAATGCCAAATATACCGTCCGCTGCTGTTTCGATTCCAGCTATATTGCGACCTGAAGCATTACGCCCATAGGGGATAATATTCAAATAGGCCTCCAATATTTCTTGCTTTGTCATAAATTTTTCAAGTCGTAATGCTAACAATATTTCTTTTGCTTTACGTTCATAAGATACTTCGTTTGTTAATATTTGATTTTTTATTAATTGCTGTGTTAATGTCGAGCCACCTGTTTGAGTAGCCGAATTTGTAAAGTCTTGTAGCAAACCACGCAGGACAGCTTTTGGGACGATACCATTATGCTCACGGAAGTACTCGTCCTCTGTTGCAAGAACAGCATCAATTACAATGGGCGAAACATCCTTTAGAGAGGTTTCACGACGCTCTAAATCTGTACGTAGCTTGCCAATATAAATATTGTCCGCAAAATAAATTTCACTCGTTTCCTCGTAATTGAAAATAAGCTCACGCATATTTTCCTTAGAACGCAAAGGCTCTTCTTTTACGAGTGATGCGAAATATCCCGCACCAACTGCCCCAGCAAATACAGTTAAAGTTGCTACTAATATAAGAATTAATAATGATAAATTCCAAATAACGCCACCTGTAATGCGGAACGCACGCATCCAAGATTTGTTTGCTAGAGCTTCTAATTTGTTATTTATTTGTGTCAACCATTCTTTCAATGAAACGACCTCCTAAACTCATTTACCTCGATTCAGTTAAACCAAAGGAGTAGGGCTCTTACTGAATTAGAGGAACTCAGTCGAAAGAACACCACATTTTGGTGCTAATAACTGAGTGACCAACATCATGTTGACTCAAAGTCTCCAGCGGATGTCATGGATTTTAGCTTTGTTTCCTTCATGAACTCGGAAAAATCCAACCGCAATTACGCCAATGCGTAATTGATTATAGCACATTTTTTCTACAGCTAAAATATAGTTATTGACAATAGACGCTGTTTAGGTAAAATAGACTGTATAGTTTTTCAAGTATTGAAGAGATTGCAGTAGTGTTATCATTCCCTGTCAAGAGAGCTAGCGTGTGGTGAGAGCTAGTCATAATGTATAACATGAATTACGTTCTTGGAGCTTGAACGTTTACGTCGCGTTAAGACGGATGAGAGGAAGAGTAATGCTCTTCAAGCTGGGTGGTACCGCGTTATTTTTACGATAGCGTCCCTGCATGCATAGTGCGTGTAGGGACTTTTTTGTTTCTATGCGTAAAAAAAGAGGAGGACACAACATGACAAACAAACTAATTGAAGACTTAAATTGGCGTGGTTTGTTATACCAGCAAACAGACGCAGAAGGTATGGAAAAGCTATTAAATGAGCAGTCCGTATCATTATACTGTGGGGTTGACCCAACGGCTGATTCGATGCACATCGGCCATATCGTACCATTATTAACGCTTCGCCGCTTCCAACAAGCTGGTCATAAGCCGGTATTGCTAGTTGGTGGTGCAACAGGAATGGTAGGGGACCCATCTGGACGTTCAGAGGAGCGCCAATTGCAAACAGTAGAGCAAATTGACCGAAATGTACAGGGCATTAAAAAACAATTAGAACGCATTTTTGACTTTAATTCTAGCGCAGAAAATACAGCAAAGCTTGTCAACAATCACGATTGGATTGGAAAAATGAGTACAATCGAGTTTTTACGTGATTTTGGGAAGCTATTGAATGTCAACTACATGCTAGCAAAGGATACGATTGCTTCACGTTTAGATACAGGTATTTCATTTACAGAATTTACGTACACAATCATTCAAGGAATTGATTTTAATCATTTATACGACAACCATAATGTACGCATCCAAATCGGTGGCTCGGATCAGTGGGGCAATATTACAACAGGCTTAGAAGTCATACGTAAAACGCATGATGACAATGCAAAAGCATTCGGTTTTACAATTCCATTAGTAACAAAGGCTGATGGCACGAAATTCGGTAAAACAGCAGGTGGCGCAGTATGGTTAGACGCTGAAAAAACGAGCCCATATGAATTCTACCAATTCTGGATTAACACTGGTGATGCAGATGTTATTAAATACTTGAAAATCTTTACATTCCTATCACGTGAAGAAATCGAGGTATTACAAACAAGTGTTGAGCAAGAACCACATTTACGCAAAGCACAAAAGGCATTAGCAGAAGAAATGACGCGCTTAATTCACGGCCAAGAGGCACTTGATACTGCACAGCGTATTACAGCAGCACTATTCTCTGGAGATTTAAAAGCTTTATCTGCAGAAGAAATGAAAGATGCTTTTAAAGATGTTCCTTCTATTGAAATGGCGAAAGAAGATAAAAACATTGTTGAAATGCTTGTCGAGGCAGGTGTTTCCCCATCAAAGCGTCAAGCGCGTGAAGATGTAACAAATGGTGCCATCAGCATCAACGGTGAAAAGGTGACGGATTTAGAATATACAGTAGATGCTAAAGACCGTTTAGAAGACGCTTTTTCCATTATTCGCCGTGGTAAAAAGAAATACCATATGGTGAAATTTAATTAAAAAATAAGAAAGGCGCATGAACTCAAATTGAAAAATCTGATTCATGCGCTTTTATTTTGTTCCACCAAAAGATTTCAAGAAGTAACCTAAACATAAACCAAGAAAAGCTGTAGAGGTATATTTGAAAATTGAAGCTAACTTTCTAGTTATAAATACATAAAAATTATTGGAACACTTTTTCTTTTTTATCGTTTATGTTAAAAAGGGGGAGGAAAATGATGGAGAAAATAGGGAGTATCGTATTGCTAACAATAGGTATATTATTTTTGGGCGCGCCATTATTATTTTTAACGATGTTCTTCCTGCATCAAAGCTATGTATGGCTTTTAGTTGCTGCTGTTCTCCTAGTTTATATTTTACTCATATTAAGAATTTTGCAATTCTTCAAAACGAAAAGGCGCAAGCAAATAACGGCGTTTATTATGTTAGGGATTATGATTGTACCAACTGTTTTAGCTGGGCAAACATATTATGAAAGCCAGCTAGCTACAGTGGATAGTGAGGTAGATATATGGGCGTACCATCCCTTCACCGAAAATAATCAAATTACAAAATTAGGCGAGGTGTCAACGTTAACTTTGGATGGCAAAATGCCAAAAATAGATGGTGCAACGGCGCTATATCCATTGTATACAGCATTTGTACAAGCTACATATCCAGAAAACGCAGATTACTTCAAAAAAACAGTAATGGTTAATAAAACACCTGATGCCTATAATAATGTAATTAATGGCAAAGTGGATGTCATTTTTGCTGCTGCGCCGTCTGAGCGCCAGCTAAAGATGGCGCAGCAAAAGAATGTTCAATTAAATATGACACCGATTGGCAAAGAAGCATTTGTCTTTTTTGTACATAAAAATAACCCAATTAATAACTTAACATTAGAGCAAGTTCGCGGTATTTATGCAGGAGAGATTACGAATTGGTCACAAATAGGAGGCGCTAACGAGAAAATTCGTGCCTTTCAACGACCTGAAGATAGTGGTTCTCAAACGGCACTGCAATATTTAATGGAAGATACACCGATTATGGAAGCCCCGAGAGAGGATATTGTTTCGGGAATGGGGGGCATTATTCAACAAGTCGCACAATATAAAAATTATAAAAATGCGCTTGGTTATACATTCCGCTACTATTCAACAGAAATGGTGCAAAACGACCAAATCAAATTATTATCAATTGAAGGAATCGCACCGACAAAGGACAATATCCGCAATAACACATATCCAATTACATCGGAATTTTATGCAATAACAACAAATACGTCAAATGACAATACAGCGAGGCTTATTGAATGGATTTTATCACCTCAAGGGCAAGGGTTAGTTGAAAAAGTAGGATATGTGCCACTCAATGAGTGAATAAATGATTGTTTTTCGGTCGAATGAAAAAATCCACTTAGCCTTATAGCTCGGTGGATTTTTATGACATAACTACTTTTACTTTTTAAAATTAACCTTGATAATGGTATAATTGATTTTGTTTATTGTTTAAAAATTGAATGAGTCGATTTTTAGCAAAGTCGTGTTCTACACAAAAATTCTGTTGGATTTTAGCTATTTCTTTATGTGTAAAGTCATATAGCTCCATTCGCTCTAATAAAAAGGTTGGCACACATGCATGGTACATAAAATTATTCGCTTTATGCTCCTGATATTTTTGAAAAAGTGGGGGCAAGTCAAATTGATTGCCACTATGCAGTAGCACATGGCATAATTCATGACAGAAATCTTGCCATTCCTCTTCGGGTGATAAATTTTCCTCAAGAAAAATATAAGCACGACCTTCAATAAACAAAGCCTGACTACGTTCTGACCAATAAAATACTTTAACCCCTAATCTAGCTGCGACTTCTTGAAAGCTCAATAAAGATAAATCGGTAATGCCCAACTGCATATAAAAGCGCGTAATATAATCCTCAAGATGTGTATAATAGTACATTAAAACAACTCCTAAAAAGCCATTTAAGAACATTTGTTCTATTTTATTATATTATAAAACCTCACATTTTGGTAGTGAGGTTTGGAATATGATTGACAATCAATAAGGACAACTGCTAATTATTCATTTAAAATGTCATTTTAAAGCTCTTCATGGTCTTTTAAAATCTCCCACATTTTACGCAGTTTTTCTAAATCTTCTTCCTTTGATTTTGGCAATTCCTTATACCATTTTTGAAGTGTTGGATTGTTAGCAAAAGCTTGAAATTCAGCCTCGTCCTTTTCCTCCTGTGTCAATGCAGGTGAATTAGAACGGCCAAGAAGATAGTCTGTACTAACATTTAATATATTTGCTAATTGTAGCAATTCACTATCTTTTACAGGTCGCTCGTTTGCTTCAATTCTATTCATCACGCTAACATTCAGATTCACTCGGCTTGCTAGCTCTCTTTGTGTCCATCCTTTGCTTTCTCTTAATGCAACGATTCGTTTTCCGATACTCATCATCATTCACCGCTTTCAGAGATTTCATACTTAATTATAGCATGTTTCTGTTTTGGAAATAAAAAATTTCTCTAATAGCAACTTTATGCTTGAATTTCTATTTCAGCAATGTTATATTTATGTTAACAAGTTGCTAAAATAGAAATTTATTGAGAAGCATATTTAAAAAAGCAACTTTTATATCGGATGCTATATAAATAAAAAATAGGAGGGTTTTTGATGGGCAAAGAAAATCAGCAAATGAATGTATTTGAGAATGGTATTTATATTGTACAGGATGGATGTGTTACACCGCTAAAGCCGAAAGCGTTTGGACAAGATACTATCATTTGGAAAAACGGGCGAGTTTTAGATGTAGAGCGAGCGGAGCGTATTCGCATTCACCAAGATAAATAATAGTCCTTACGGAAAAACCGACGGACACTAATTGATTTTGGCTATTTAGCCAAATCAATTAGTGTCCTTTTTATTTAACTTCCATCAGCAATGTTTACTGCGACGAGTAATCGCAGGAGCACATGTTTACTGCGACGAGTAATCGCAGGAGCTAAATTCTTTTTGTATCGAAAGCGAAGCGTAATTGATAAAAGAAAGGGGAAAGGGAATGGCTAAATATTTTCCAGATTTAATTGAGGAATATAAGCAATCATTAAAAAGTTTGCAGGAAATAGATGGCTGCACAAGTATGGAGCGTGATTTAAAGGAGGCGATTCAATGGATGGAGACAGGCTATGACCCTGCTGAATATCGGGCTGCTACAAGAACTGATAGCTATGTCATGGACCATTATTTAATGCAGCAATTTCTTATATCTATTGATTGTGATTTCACTGGATTAGATGAGGAGGAAAAATCGCTAAATAACGAGGACGAGCGATTAGACAATATTCAAAGCATTATTAAAGAAGCATTGGTGGGGTTAACAGAAAATGAGCGTAAAGTATTTATACTTATTCGAGCCGAGTACATGACGTTTTCAAAAGTGGCTGACATTTTAGAAATTACACGTAGCTCAGTGCAAAGTTATTTAAGGCGAGCAGAAACAAAAATAAAAAACAATATTAATGGCAAAAAGTTAATCTGTCATGGAGGTGGCTATATAACGAAAAGTTCATTTTAAGGGCTTGCCATACAAATGCCTATATAGTGAGGAGTTCATTTAAGCGAGATTGAGGTCATTCTATCTTGCCATACAAACACCTATATAGTGAAAGCGTCTTTTTCCAGCTTACAGACGTTAAAGACTAATCTGGTAAAGCTTAAGGGGGGAGAACGATTGAAAAAGAAAAAGTAATTTTGGTAAGGCACAATTTACAATGCTTATGTAAAGCTTTGTGAAAAATGTCAACGCCACATATCTAAGCAGTCTACTAAAGGAGTGGTTTGATGGACATTAGCCATATTATAGAAGCCATTTCTCGAAGGCTTCAAGAAAGGTTCGGAGATGCTTACAAGCAGTATACCAATGAAATGCCGCAGACGGTGGAAGTCCCAGCTTTTTTTATTCAATTATTGAAGCTAGAGCATACGCCGCAAATGAGTGGGCGGGCTAAAGTCAAGCTATCATTTGATGTGCAGTATTTCCCACTGAATGGACAAGTGGATGTAGCGAATCATGCACTACGCATCCAACAAGCATTAAGCGAAATTACATTATCTGATGAAACGGTGCTATTAGCTAAAGGTGCATATAGTGAAATGCTAGATGGTATTGCCCACAATTTTATGGATTTCGATTTCCTCTTACAAGACAGGGAGGAAAGGACATTGATGGAGTCATTGTATACGAAGGGAAGGATTGATCATCATTGACAAATGCTAAAAAAATGCCTGGAAAAAAGGCTATATCGAGAAAAATCGATACTACGGCTACGCAACAGTTTTTAAAAAATCAATTAATTAATAGTCAAAAATATCAGCATCGACAGGATGCACTTCATGCATTATTAGAAGCGAATACAATGTATTCACATGAGCAGGTAGACACAATTTTAAAGCAGTTTGATAAGGGAGGAAAATAGAATGGCATTAGGTGGAGGAACATTTTTAACACAAAACAAAGTATTACCGGGTACGTACCATAATTTTATGAGCGCGGCACGTGCCTTTGTTAATTTATCAGAACGAGGCTATGTCGGTTTACCAATGGCGCTTGATTGGGGCGTAGATGGTGAGGTATTTGCTGTAACGCAAGAGGATTTACAAAAAGATAGCCGTAAAATTTTCGGTTATGACTACACAAATCCAAAATTAAAAGGCATTCGTGATGTTTTCAAAAATGCAATCACAGTATTCTTCTACAAGTTGTCTGTAGATGCTGTAGCGGCATCAAATGATTTTGCTGAAGCAAAGTATAAAGGGACACGTGGAAATGATATTTCAATTGTTATTCAGGCAAATGTAGATGAGCCAACGAAATTTGATGTTCAAACATTATTGGATGGTGTAATTGTGGATGAACAAGTAGCTGTAGCGTCTGCTGCTGATTTAGTGGCGAATGATTTTGTATCATTTAAAGCGGATGCCACATTGGAAGCGACAGCAGGTACGCCATTAACAGGTGGCTCTAATGGCGCGGCGATTACAGGTGGTGCGCACCAAGAGGCATTAGATGCTTTAGAAGCATATGGCTTTAACACACTTGGCTGTCTATCATCTGAAAGTACAATTAAATCTCTTTATGTGGAATATACAAAGCGTTTACGTGATCAAGTAGGGGCAAAATTCCAATTAGTAGGGCATAAGCTTGGCACTACGGATCATGAGGGTATTATTGACGTACAAAACGATGCAAATGGTGATGAAGTATTTGGCGCTGTTTATTGGACTACAGGTGCACAAGCAGGTGTTGCAGTTAATCGCTCAAATACAAATAAACGTTATGATGGTGAATTTGAGCTTGATATGTCTGAAGCAAAAACACAACCACAGCTTACAGCGTTACTAAAAGCAGGTAAGTATGTTTTCCATTGTGTAGGAGAAGAAGTACGTGTACTGGAAGACGTCAATACATTTATATCCTTCACAACAGATAAAAATGAGGATTTCAGCATGAATCAAGTAATTCGTGTGCTAGATCAAATCGCTATTGATACGGCGCAGCTATTTAATGAGCGATATCTTGGTAAAGTACCGAATGATCAAGATGGCCGCATTTCGCTTTGGAATGACATCGGTGCACATCGCTTAGAGTTACAGCGTATTCGTGCGATTGAAAACTACAATAAAGATGCGCTTACTGTAGAGCAAGGCAATTCGAAAAAGGCTGTTGTTGTTAATGAGGTTGTGACGCCTACAGTAGCGATGTCACAGTTATATATTACAACAACAGTAGCATAAGGAGGAACAGTAGATGAAGAAAAATGAATTATTAATGCCATTAGATTTACAATATTTTGCAGAAGCAACAATGCATGCTCGTAATGCAATTCACGGTGCACAGGGACGAGCATATGTCACGATTGAGGGGAATCGTTATTTATTTGCACAGCTAATCAATTTAGAGGCAAATATGGAAAAAACGAAAACACAGGTGCCAATTATGGGTCGCACGGGTAAAGGGAACAAGGCAACAGGCTGGGAAGGAACGGGCTCAGCTACATTCCATTTCAATACATCGATTTTCCGTCAGCTTTTAAAGCGCTACAAGGATACAGGTGAAGATATTTATTTCGATATTCAAGTAACAAATGAGGATAAATCTTCTACTGTAGGTAGCCAAACGACGATTTTAATTGACTGTAATTTAGATGGCGGTCTTGTTGCTTCACTTGATGCAGATGCAGAGTATCTAGAGGATTCAATCGAGTTTACGTTTGAGGATTGGGATATGCCTGTAGAATTTGCGACATTACCTGAAATGCTATAAAAATTTATTTTAATTATTATAAAAGGATTGGTGAAAATAGATGAGTAACTTACAAGCGTTTTTTGCACACAATAAAAAGAAGCAGGATAATATTAAACAGCCGATTTCAAAAAGCTTTATGGATGAAGCAGGACAAGTAATTGAATGGGAGTTTGCGCCAATTTCACCAGAGCGTGATACAGAATTAAAAGGACAATGTACAAAGCGTACATTGATTACACAAGGTAAGCGCAAAGGGCAATATAACACTGATTTTGACCATTTTACTTACCAGCGCTTATTAACGGTAGAATCGATTGTCTTCCCAAATTTACATGATCGTGATTTACAGGATTCGTATGGTGTATATGGCGCTGATGAATTGCTAAGCAAAATGCTCACAATTGGGGAAATGGCAGATGCAGCGGCAGCAGCACAGGCAGCAAATGGCTATGAAGTGAACGTTGAAGACCTTGTTGAAGAAGTAAAAAACTAATCGAGGATGGTGATGGTGACGCCAACCTTATGTACTGGTGGGTACACAAGTTTCGTCGCCTGCCATCCGAATATTTCGCACTATCCATAGCGGATAAAGCATGTATTATTGCAGCAATACAAGTAAAAATTGAAGCGGATAAAAAGGCAGAACGCGAATCAAAGCGTGCAAGTAGAGGAAAGGGTAGAAGGCGTTAAAGCTAGTGTTTTTTAATTTCTTAGTTTAAAAGTAACGATTCGCTCGTTAAATATTAAAAATCGCTCGCAAGACAGGTGAACTCGCTCAAAAACAGGGGCGTATCTGAAAAAGGTGTATCCTTTTTTAGATACGCCCTTTTAGAATGCAAAGAAAGGAGGAGCAAAGATGGCTACACTCCAAAACGCTTTACAGGCAGGTAATTATTTTCCTCAAGTAATAAATAATACACCTCAAGTAATAAATAATACACCTCAAGTAATAAATGCTTTGCCGGAAGAATATAACAATGTCTCTCGGATAAGTAATAGTGCATCACCAAATTTTGATGTAAGAAATTTAACAATAGAATTAACACAAGTTAACATGCTATATGCTCAAATGGAAAAAGAGATTCAAGAAGCAGATCAGGCGCAGGAACAGCTCAATAAAAATGCCAATAAGGGTGCTTCTTTAATGAATACGCTGATGAATAAAATGACGGGTTTAGCCGGGAAGCTATTGACCTTTGAAAATGCCAAAATCGTCATTGGTTTATCAGATGATTTAGCGAGTACACAAGGTCGTTTGGAGCTGATGAATAAAAATTATCAAAAGCAGGCTCAGGAAGCAGGTGTTATCAATACAGCACTTACATCAACCTCGGCATTACAAGATATGATATTTGATTCGGCACAACGTACATTTAGCTCCTATCAAACAACTGCCGATATGGTCAATCGACTTGGTACAGAAGCCTCTAGTGCTTTTAGTAGTCCCGCAGAAATTATCGCATTTACAGAGCAAATGAATAAAGCATTTGCGATTGCAGGTACCCCTCCTGAAGCAATGTCTAATATAGCACAGGCGATGGCTAGTGGAGGTTTGGATGGAGCAGGGTTTGATAATTTATTAACGGATGCACCAGCCGCTGTTGGAAATATTCAAAAATATCTTGAAGATGTTATGAATATAGATGCCTCTAATCTTAAACAATTAGCAACAGAAGGTGTTATTACAGCCGATGTCATTAAAAACGCGATGTTCTATGCAGCGGAAGATACAAATGCAGCATTTGCTAGCATACCTACTACATGGGGAGGTATATGGCAGAATATCCAAACGGGTGCTTTACAAGCGTTTGCACCAGTACTTCTAAAAATCAATGAGGTTGCTAATAGTGAGCGGATAAAGCAAATGGTGGATCGCATTGGTGAGGCAATACAGCTCGTTGCTGGATGGGCAATGATGCTAATTGAGTTATTAATCGCTGGTGGAAGTTTTATTTATGATAATTGGTATCGTCTAGAGCCAATTATTGTTGCAGGAGCTATTGCACTAGGTGCATATTTAGCTATATTGATATGGACTAATAGAGAATTGTTTATTAATGCCTTTATGACGGCTACAGCAGCAATACGCAACTTATGGTATATAGCAACTACTGTAGCTTCTACTTTTGCGACATATGGATTTACGGGAGCCATGTTGGCACTCAGTCTTGCTATAGCAGCAAATCCTATTGCATGGTTAATTGGGGCTATTGTAGCTTTAATTTTAATCTTTTATCTAGCTGTTGCTGCAGTGAATTACTTTACAGGTGAATCTTACAGTGCAACAGGTCTAATTGCAGGAGCATTCGCAGTGGCAGGAGCGTTTATAATGAATGTGCTATTTGCTATTGCAGAAATTGCATTTGGAGTTATCGAAGGTCTTTATAATCATTGGATGGCCTTCGCCAACTTTTTCGCCAATGTATTTAATGACCCAGTAGGTGCAATTATCCACTTATTCGGTGATCTTGGAGACAATGCACTAGGTGTAATTGAAAAAATTGCTTCTGCATTAGACTTCGTATTCGGAACGAACTTTGCTACAACTGTGGCTGGATGGAGAAAAGATTTAGTTAATTTAACAAATTGGGCAGCTGAAGAATACGGCAATGGGGAATATGAAAAATTATTTAATGAATTAGATATGAATCAAACACTTGAAAAATTAGGTTTAAAAGCAGAACGTTTTAATTATGGTGATACATGGAATTCCTCCTATAAATGGGGAGAAGACTTTTTCAAGTCGAAGGAAAAAGAAAAAGAAAAAGAAGAAAATAACTCAGTTGAGGAAGCTATCAACAATGCTCTAGCCATTGGTGATAACAATGCCCTAGCTATCGATGATAAGATGGACAAAGGAAATGAAAACAGTAAACAAATCGCAGATAATACAGGTGCTATGGCGAATGGCATAACGCTAATGAATGATGAACTGAAATATATGCGTGACTTGGCGGAGCGTGAGGCAATTAACCGCTATACAACGGCAGAAGTAATTGTCGATGCACGTAGCGAAAATCATATTAATAGCGAGCTAGACATTGATGGCGTCATTGATCGCTTCGGTGAAAAGGTAGAGGAAGTTGCTGTTGGATTAGCAGAAACAGGAGGTGTGAGCCTTGTATAATTTTTTTATAGATGATGTACAACTTCCTATTGCTCCAGCGTCTATGTCCATGAAAATTAATAATAACAACCAAACCATTGTATTGATGAATGAAGGTGAGGTAAATATCCTCAAAAAGCCTGGTTTAACAGAGGTTGACTTTGAGATATTACTTCCAAATGTCCAATATCCGTTTGCAGTTTATCCGAATGGTTTTCAGCCTGCTGCATTTTACCTTAATAAGTTAGAAAAATTAAAAATATCACAAGAGCCATTTCCTTTCATCGTTAATCGCATGAGACCAGATGGTTCTTTATTATTTGATACTGACAACGATATGTTATTTTCATTGGAAGAGTATACAATCGAGGAAGACGCTGAAAACGGCTTTGATGTGAATGTCAAGATTAACCTAAAACAATGGCGACCATATGGTACAAATAGAGTGGATGTAACAAATAAATCGTCTAAGAAAAAGGCAATAGTAATTAGTAAAAAGCAACGTCCCACAATAAGTAAGAGAACATCAAAAATATACACAGTAAAGCAAGGTGACACATTGTGGGCAATCGCTAAAAAATATTTAGGTGATGGCTCGAAGTACACAGAACTCGCCAAGCTTAATAACATCAGCAATCCAAATGTAATTAAAGTAGGGCAGGTGATAAAGCTTGGCTAAAAGTCAATTGTTAATTACATCAAGGGGACGGACTTTCGAATGTGCTGTTCAGGAAGGTATTACCTGGGAAACACACCGTAAAGGTGCACCAGGGCAACTTAATTTTAATGTGTTGAAAGATGAAATTCTTGGTTTTCACGAAGGTGACTTAGTGCAATTTATATATGACGGAAAGGAAATATTCTCCGGTTTCGTTTTTACAAAAAAGCGCTCGAATAATCGTATCATTTCAGTCACAGCCTTTGATCAACTTTGGTATCTAAAAAACAAAGATGTCGTTACTTACAAAGGCAAAACGGCGGCGCAGGTGCTGCAAATGCTGGCGAAGGATTTTCGGCTGAAATTAGGTATTGTTGCCGATACAAAGCATGTCATTGCTACACGCGTAGAGGACACAACCGAGCTATTTACTGTTATTGACAATGCACTTAGTATTACAACCAAAAATACAGGTGCTTTATATGTATTGTACGATGATTACGGGAAATTAAATTTACGCGATGTGAAAACGCTAAAGCTAGACATCCTGATTGATGAAGAAAGCGGTGAAGCATTTGAATATACGACTTCTATTGCAGATAATACTTACAATAAAGTGAGGGTATATCGAGAGGATAAGGAGACAGGTAAGCGCGATAACTATATCGCTCAACATGGTGAAAATATGAATCAATGGGGCGTTTTACAGCTTACTGAAAGTCTTGACGAAGGCGAGAATGGGCAAGTTAAGGCCGATGCTTTATTAGCGCTTTACAATCGCAAATCACGTAAGCTTCATATTAATAAAGTGTTTGGCGACACAAGGGTAAGAGGCGGATCTACACTAGGGGTACAAATGTATTTAGGTGATTTAACAGTGGCTCACTATATGATGGTGGAAAAAGTGAAACATACGTTTTCAGAGAGTGACCATCGTATGGATTTAAGCTTAATTGGAGGTGATTTCGTTGCGTGACATGTCTGATATTGTGAGGGCTTTACGGCAACTAGTATTGGATGCAGTCAATGCCCAAAAACTTGCAACAATCGTTTATGGTACAGTTATAAGCACCTCGCCGTTAAAAGTACAGGTTGATCAAAAATTATCTTTAGAGCAAGAAAATTTAAAACTGACGCGTGCTGTAATGGACCATGAAATTGAAATGACCGTTGACCATTTAACTGAAAACCGTTCAGGAGGCAGTGGCGATGCAGAATTTGCTTCGCATAACCACGAATATAAAGGTCGTAAAAAGTTCCTTATTCATAATGGCTTGGTCGTTGGTGATAAAGTTACGATGATTCGCGCTCAAGGTGGCCAGCAATACATTATCCTCGATAAGGAGGTGGTTTAAATGCTACCAACAGCATTTGAAGAAAATGATGGTTTAGAAATTATCTTTGAAGAAGAAGCACAGACCTCCAGAACGTATAAAATCGATTTTGAAAAAAAGCGCATCGTTGGCTATATCGATGAGCGTGAGGCTGTTAAGCAATTTATTATAAAAGCGCTCCAGACAGAGCGTTATGAATATTTAATTTATAGCTGGAATTATGGTACTGAAATGGCTCGCCTATTTGGTCAGCCTATCCCCTATATTTATTCTGAGCTAAAAAGGCTAATTACAGAAGCATTAACGCATGACGATCGTATCGATAGCGTTGATGCTTTTTCATTTAGCCATTACAAAAACAAAGTGCATGTAAAAATGACAGTGAATACTGTGTTCGGCCCAATCGAAGCAGAAAGAGAGGTGACGGTAGCCTAATGTTTGAACATGAAACTTTCGAAGCAATTATAACGCGGATGCTTGAACGCGTTAGTCACGATGTAGATAAACGAGAAGGGGCAATTATTTACGATGCAGGAGCCATGACAGCCAAGGAGCTACAAGAAATGTATATTGCACTTGATGGTGTTATTTTAGAAACATTTCCAGAAACAGCTTCGCGCCCTAATCTAGTTCGTCGTGCTGCTGAGTATGGTGTATACCCATATCCTGCAACACATGCTATTTTGAAGGGTGAGTTTAATCAAGATATACCAATTGGCTCTCGTTTTTCAATTGGTGAAGTAAATTATATTGCTATACGCAGAATCAGTATAGGCATTTATGAGATGCAGTGCGAGGAAGTTGGGGACGTAGGAAATACACAATTTGGACAGCTTATTCCAATTGAATATATTGATGGATTGCAGCGTGCCGAATTAACAGAACTACTTATACCGGGGGAGGAAGAAGAGCCGACAGAAGATTTTCGTGTACGCTTTTTTGTGACGCGCAATCAAATACCGTACGGTGGGAACCGCGATGATTACAAGCAAAAAATTATGACTATACAAGGTGTCGGTGGCGTAAAACCTAATCGCACCCCAGCTGGTGGGGGTACAGTTGGTATTACAATTATCGATTCGAATTACAGTCCCCCTTCTCAGGCAGTGATTAATGAAGTGCAAACAATCGTAGACCCAATACCTAATAATGGAGAGGGGCTTGGAATAGCTCCATATGGACATCGTGTAACAGTTGATGCCGTAGAAACTGTGCCAGTTAATATTACGATGAAGCTTGTATTAAGCGGTGTAACAATTGGACAAGTACAGCTTGAAATTGAGGAGATTGTCGAAGCCTATTTATTGGAACAGCGTAAAGCGTGGGAAAACAGTGAATTTTTAATTATACGCCAATTACAAATCGAATCGAGAGCACTCGAGGTTACAGGCATAAACGATGTATTAGAATCAACCATTAATAGCGTTAATAGTAATTTGCTATTAACAGCCAATCAAATTCCGATATTAGGGACGGTGACATTGTATGAGTAATCGAATCATGCAAAACTTGCCGCCGATTTATGCTGGCATTAAGGAAATGGAAGAGCTATCAAGTACTGTTGCTACTGAATGGGATGCACTAGAGAACGCCCGAAAAAAGGTGGAGGATGAGCAGTTTATTATGACTGCTAGTGAAAAAACGATTCGTGCAAGAGAGCGGAGCTATAATATTCGAGCTGACCAAGCAACTGAATCGTTAGATTTTCGCCGCAGGCGGTTAATTGTACGACAATCTACTCGCTTGCCAATTACCCAACGTAAAGTGCGTGAAATTATCAATGAATTGGTAGGGGAAGGTAATTGGGAAGAACAGTTAAGTGTAGAGGACTGCGAGGCATTATTTATATTTGATGCCTCAAATGCATCGGTTGATAAGGAAATTGACTACACACTTGATCGCATTATACCAATGAATATCGCCTTAAGAATTGCAAGGCGATTAACGACCAAATTATATGTTCCGAGCTTTCTGATGAGTGGCTCGGAAATTACTTTGCATCCAATGAACATTGACGACATTGAACAGCGCACATCCAGCAATCATCTTGTTGGTGTTAAAACCGCTGCAAAAATAACAATAACACCTATGTAATGGAAGGAGTGATATTGTGACACAATACGGCACAATTATAACAAATATCGGCTTAGCGCAAATCGCCAATGCCCAAGTAACACAACAAAAGGTCGGATTAGAGCATATCGCACTCGGAGACGGAAATGGTTCCTACTACATTCCAACTGCAAATCAAAGCGCACTTGTCAACGAAGTATGGCGCGGACCAGTGTCGAATGTAACAATCGACCCAGCAAACGACAATCGCATTATCATTGAGGGCCTTATTCCCACTACAGCAGGCGGCTTCACAATCCGCGAAATTGCTGTATTTGACGACCAAAATCAACTAATCGCAGTAGGGCAATACCCAGAAAAATACAAACCACAGTTAAGCGAGGGCGTAGCAGAAGAAACATTAATTCAATTCGTGATTGAAACAAATAACGCTGACGCTGTTGAGCTATCAATTGACCCAACAATTATTATTGCTAGTCGTGAATATGTGGATGAAAAAGTCGCATCTGTCAGTGCGGGTTTGGTGCAGTTGGAAGAGGACTTTACTACGCATTTGGATAAGGATGATAACCCACACAATACTACGAAAGCCCAAGTCGGGTTGGCAAACGTCACAAACGATGCTCAATTAAAAAAGAGTGGAGACACCGCAACAGGAAGAATGGTCTTTAACGCGGGATTTAGAACGCTAAATGAAAATAATATCATCATGTCCGCTGGTTCCGTTGCGAATAAAGATGGTCTTATCTTTACTAATTCTCTCGATTTTTTATCTAATAGTGCTAACGCCTATGGATTTAAGTTTGCAACAACTGGTATGGGTACCCCGAACGGGAATCTGCACATCGGGATGGTAAAAGGAAACAGTCCTGATGTTTTAGACTTATTATTAAAAATAACGTATCAAGGTGAGATTTTAGTTAAAGATACACACAGGGTATGGCACGATGGAAATGTGCCTGTGAAAGTAGGTACTGGCTCACCGGAAGGAGTGGTGACAGCAACACAGGGTACTATCTACCTTAATCGAAGCGGAGGTACCGGTACCACTCTGTATGTCAAAGAAAACTTTACGGGGAATACGGGGTGGACGGCAAAATGATACAAGAAGTAAAAACTGTAGTTGTTTTAGATAATGAAATTATTAATGTTGGCGAGTGGGACTATCAAGAAGGGCAAAATTCATTGCCGAATGGTGCAACAGTGGAAGAACGCGAAATGTTTTTTACGGATGAATATGGTTGGCGCGAAGTTGGATGGGCACTGCCAATGACGTTAGAACAAGAAAATAAACTACTAAAATTACAAAATCAAGCGAATGCTGAGCGCTTGGAATTCATGGAGGACTTGATTGCAGAAATTGCAATGAAGGTCTACGAATGATGCGCTTTTTTCAATGGATTTTATTATATCTGAAAGGAGGCGAGACCATGATGGCAATGTTTTTCGCACAACGCGTAATTTTAGGCAAGACGGCATTTAACGAAGTACCTTCTACTTTACAACCAGGCGTAAGGGAGATTTTGGAGGATTCAGGTGTTGGCTTTTTAGCTGAGTAATAGTGTAGTAATATAAACAAAAATAATAAGCTGATTAAATGTTTTATTCCATTAAATAAAACGTAAGATTCCCTATTTGAGGGGTTGTCTTACGTTTTTTTATATTTTTAAGTAACAAAATCGCTATTGGGATTATAAATATAAAAATAATATCTAAATAAATGAAAGGAATGATATTATGGCACAATATGGCACGGTTATAACGAATAGTGGTTTGGCACAAATTGCAAATGCGCAAGCCACCCAAACGAAGGTTAGTTTAGAGTATATTGCGCTAGGAGATGGAAACGGTGCTCATTATATACCGACCCAGAATCAAAGTGCATTAGTTAATGAGGTATGGCGTGAACCAGTTGCAAACGTGACAATTGACCCAGCTAATAGCAATCGAATTATCGTTGATGGTGTTATCCCAACCACTGCTGGTGGTTTTACTATCCGGGAAATAGGTGTATTCGATGACCAAAACCAATTAATTGCTGTTGGGCAGTATCCAGAGAAGTATAAGCCACAATTAAATGAAGGTACAGCGGAAGAAATATTAATTCATTTTGTGATTGAGACGAATAACGCTGATATTGTTGAGCTGTCAATTGACCCTTCCATTATTATTGCTAGTCGTAAATATGTGGATGAAAAAGTAGAAAATATAGAGCAACGGTTTATTGAGCATTTGGACAAAGATGTTGCAGATGGAGTACACGGCATGGGAAAAGCCGCAGCAGAAGATTACGAGGAAGGAATTTGGACACCTGTTATTAATGGGACAGCAGGGGGTACTATAAATGCTGACTATACAGTCGGAAGATACATTAAATTAGGTAAACTTGTATTTTTGTCAGCTATAATATCTCTAACTAGCGAATTATCTAACACTGCTAATGGAGCATTGCGTGTAAGTGGGTTACCCTTTGTAGGGCGTGAATCAGGTGGCGGGATGTCTGTTGCAGCTGTGACTGGCATTAATACAGGAGGAGGTATTTTATCAGGAGGCGTCGGAACGAATTCTAACATTATACCTCTTGTGATTTTAAAAGGAGATGGTACAGCCCCGAATCTTAGCCCCTCTGCCATCACAAGCGCGTATAGACTGCATTTTTCTATTGTTTATAAAATTTAAAAGGAGTGTTTTTATGTTAAAAACAGAATATACAATTGATAATTTGACAATGAATGGGGTGTCGATTAAAACTCAACGATATTATGAGACATTCCCACTCGGAGAACCTCACCGAAAAGCATATATGAACAGCGATAATGGACGTATAGAATTACAATCAGAAGTGCCGCAAGCACAGGTAAATGCAGTATTTGCAGTGTGGGGAGATACGCCAACTACTGACGATGCTATTACAGATTAGTCCCCAAATGTGTAGTAATATAAACAAAAATAATAAGCTGATTAAATGCTTTATTCCATTAAATAAAACGTAAGATTCCCTATTTGAGGGGTTGTCTTACGTTTTTTATATTTTTAAGTAGCAAAATCGCTATTGGGATTATAAATATAAAAATAATATCTAAATAAATGAAAGAAATGAAAGGAATGATATTATGGCACAATATGGCACAATTATAACGAATAGTGGTTTGGCACAAATTGCAAATGCGCAAGCAACCCAAACGAAGGTTGGTTTAGAGTATATTGCGCTAGGAGATGGAAACGGTGCTCATTATATACCGACTCAGAATCAAAGTGCACTAGTTAATGAGGTATGGCGTGGAGCAGTTGCAAATGTGACAATTGACCCAGCTAATAGCAATCGAATTATCGTTGATGGTGTTATCCCAACTACTGCTGGTGGTTTTACTATCCGGGAAATAGGTGTATTTGATGCCCAAAACCAATTAATTGCTGTTGGGCAGTATCCAGAGAAGTATAAGCCTCAATTAAGTGAAGGCACGGCAGAAGAAATATTAATTCATTTCGTGCTTGAAACAAATAATTCAGATATTGTTGAACTTTCAATTGACCCTTCAATTATTATTGCTAGTCGTAAATATGTGGATAAAAAAGTAGATGGTGTAGAGCGGCAATTTGCTGAGCATTTGGACAATTTTGATGCACACGGATTAAATAAGTTTTATTCACTTGCCCATGCACAAGAAATCGTTATTGATATGGACTTAAATGATATAAAAACCTTAGGAAACTATGTTTCTAATTCCGCTAATGTAACTACAACATTATTAAATTGTCCGGTTACGACGAATTCAGGATTTACAATGAAAGTGGAGCGTGTAACAGGCGATTCTATAAATTTTTTGAGGCAAACAATAAAAGTTAATCACCAAATTCCAACTACATTTGAAAGAACTATGATTAACAATGTATTTAGCCCCTGGTACAAAATTATAATAACTAGTAATTTAACTTGGATTGAAGCCACTCCTCAAAATGGATGGCAGCAACCAATGGAACAATATATGCGTTTACAATATATTAGAGATAGCTTAGGGATTGTGCATGTTAGAGGTGAGATTTTAGGAGGAGCAATTATAAAAGACACAATTATTACAACGCTACCTGTTGGCTATAGACCAACCTCTACAATACCAATTCAAGTAATAAGAGCCAATGATGCATCGTTCTGTCCAATTCAAATAAATAGTCGAGGAGAGATTACAATTATGCAAAGTTTATCTGCCACAAGTACTTTAAGATTTAACAGTAATTTCTTTGTGGGGGTGTAATTATACAAGGGGTTTACAAAATAGATAGTAAGTCCTTTTGGACATGGGAATCAACAACGCCGGTTAACGCTAATGAGCAAATACTAATATTGGATTTTTAAAAGACGAATTGGACAAGAATAGGGTGGGGCGAAGGTAAAGTACAAAAGGAAATTTACGAAATTATTAATGTACCTACAGAGGAACGTATACATGAATTAGAGCAAGAAAACAAATTATTAAAAGTGCAAAACTCAGCATTAGTAGAACAAACGGAATTTCACGAGGAAATATTGACAGAAATTATTCTGACGATTAACTCATGATGTTCCTTTTTTACTGCGAAATTTTAAACAAAACTATATAGGAGATGATTTTATGATGGCATTATTATTAGCACAGCGAGTAATATTAATGAAATTAGAGTTTGATGCAGTGCCTACAAGCTTAAAATTACAAGTTTACGAACACTTAGAGGATAGCGGTGTAGGGTTTTTAGCTGGCAATTACAAACCTCAAACAAATTGATAGTAGATTAGTTTGAGAATTATTTGTCCACTCTTATTATTAAGGAGTGGTAACATGGAAAATAAGTTTTTCATAGGCCTATTTAACGGTTTTATTTTAAGCATTATCTTGTGGACATCTATTATAGGTTGGGTTCGTATAATTACTAACTTATTTTAATTCTCAAAACAAGCAATAACCAAAAATCCTCAAAGGACGCGTCAACAGACGTGTCCTTTTTGTTATTAAAAAAAGGAAGTGTTCAAATGGAAAAATATATTGCGTTCATTAGTGGGGCTGCTGGAGCAATTGTATCTTATTTAGTGGGTGGCTTAGGTATGGCTGTTACTGTGCTCATTGCGCTTATGGCTTTGGATTATGTGACGGGGCTTATGCAAGCCGCTATCAACCAATCGTTAAATTCTCGGGTAGGATTTAATGGTATTATTCGAAAAATATATTATTTAATGTTGGTTGCGTCTGTGTATTTGATTGCACTTGTAATACCTGGAATTGAGTATGCAGGTGATGGAGCTACTGTTGCATTTTGTGTGTTAGAATTTATTTCTATCACGGAAAATGGTACGAAAATGGGGCTGTGGATGCCCAAGTTTGTCCAAAATTTATTAGCGATTGTTAAAGAAAAAACAGAGGAGGATAATGGAAAATGAGTTATGTGTTCAAACAAAGCTTATTACCTATCAACAAATACTCGCTCAAATCACCATTCCCTATGACAGCTAATTATATTACGGTGCATAACACTGCCAATGATGCATCGGCATATAATGAGGTGATTTACCACAATCGTAATGACAATCAAATTAGTTATCATGTGGCAATTGATGATAGAGAGGTAATCCAGTGCCTGCCATTTAATCGCAATGCTTGGCATTGCGGTGATGGACAAGGTGATGGAAATCGTAAATCCATTGGCATTGAAATTTGCTATAGTAAAAGTGGTGGGGCTCGTTATGAAGCAGCCGAGGAAAATGCTGTACAATATATTGCGACATTATTAAAACAGTTTGGTTGGGGTGTAGAACGTATTAAAAAGCATCAAGATTGGAGCGGCAAATATTGCCCGCATCGAATTTTGGATGAAAATCGTTGGGAAAGCTTCAAGGGGCGTGTGCAAAGCGCATTAGATGCACTTAATAAGCAGCCCATATTAAAGGAGGCAACACAAATAGACTTCTTAACTTCGACGGGTCGTGCAGAAATTCGGGCATTACTTAAAAAAGCTCGTGATAAAAATATTATTAATAAAGCTATACACACAGACAAAGAAATTGAAAAATACGGTGATATTCAATTGTTGAGCTATCAAGCAGCTGTTATCAATCGTACATTTCAAGAATAGCTCCTCTCAGCATGAGAGGGGCTTTTTTTGTTTTCACCAAATATTGCATATTGTCAAATGGGAACCTATGTTCTAAAATGGAATGAAACGAATGTTCTTTTTGGAGGTGGGATATGATGCGAAATCAACTTATAAAAGCAATGCAACGTCAATGTCTTTTGGATATTATGTATATGGCGAAGGATGGTAGAATCTCAAAGAGACGTGTAAAAATTATTAAAATAACAGGTGATACAATGCAGGTGTACTGCTTCAATAAATGCGCAAAACGTACTTTTATAGTAGATAATACACTTGCGATTATGCCTGTTAGTAGCCGAAAAGAGCGTGAAGTTATATGAATTGCTTTTAGCATATAGAAAAGAGCGAGGCACTATAAAGTAGGGGAAGTTTTCATATTTATATACAAACTTAAAATCATCCCTAACTCATCAATAAATTGATTGCTTATGGTTTTCTATTTTGAAATTCAATAAAAAATAACAAAAAACCGCCAAACACTTGATATACAAGTGTTGGCGGTTTGAAATTCTGGAAAATTAGCGAGAGTAGAACTCAACGATTAATTGTTCTTGGATTTCAGCAGATAATTCAGAGCGCTCTGGGAAGCGTACGAATGTACCTACTTTGCTGTCTGCATCAAATGAAAGGTATTCTGGTACGAAGTTGTTTACTTCGATTGCTTCATTTACAACAGCTAAGTTTTGTGAACGCTCACGTAAAGAGATTGATTGACCAGGTTTTACGCTGAAAGATGGAATATCAACGCGCTTGCCATCAACTAAAACGTGACCGTGGTTTACTAATTGACGAGCTGCACGACGAGTGCGAGCTAAGCCTAAACGGTAAACTAGGTTGTCAAGGCGAGTTTCAAGAAGAATCATGAAGTTTTCACCGTGTAAACCTTGTAATTTACTAGCTTTGTCATAAGTGTTTTTGAATTGACGCTCAGTCATACCATACATATGACGTAGTTTTTGTTTTTCTTGTAATTGTAAACCATACTCAGATAATTTTTTGCGTTGGTTTGGACCGTGTTGGCCTGGTGCGTATGGGCGTTTTTCGATTTCTTTACCTGTGCCGCTTAGAGAAATACCAAGACGACGAGAAAGTTTCCAAGATGGACCTGTATAACGAGACATAATTGTGTCTCCTCCTTTAAATTTGGTTTTTTTGTTGTAAAACAAAAACCAGTTGTCTCCCGACTTAATTAGCATTTTATTATTTTGCATCTTCGCCCTTGCAGCCTGAGGGTTACACAATGCACCATTCTTAAAAGAAAGGAATAAAATACAGAAAAAAGCTACACAACTGCTGCATTTATTTTACACTCTGACTATTCTATCTTGTTTTCTACTAGGAGTCAATAAAATTAATTATATCTCGTTTATATTTTACGTGCTTGACTAAGTAAATTGAAATAAGTGTCATGATAAATGTTTAACTAGCATAAAATATGGGTAGTTCAAAATTATGCCTATTAAGAAATATTTGAAAAATTTCAAGATAAAAAACGAATAATGAGTATTTTTATTTATTTTTTTATGTTACATTGAGTTTGGAGTTAAACGTATAGATGTTTAGAATAGTTTTTTTGGAAAAAATGTGAATATTTTCGTAGTCAAATAGGCTTAAGGTAATGTATAATTAAAAATATGCGCAATTATAATCCTTTTAACTATAAAGGAGAAAAGGTGATTTCATGATTTTTGACCATCAACAAAAACTTATTGAAATTAAATCTGATTTAATGGACGTTTATATTAATTCTAATAATGAGCTTGATGACTTAAATGAATTTGTCTTTTTTATAAATAGCTTATTAGAGAAGCACTTTTTTATAACGAATTGCATATTCTTCAAATGGGCAAATGATTTGTTTAAACCTATGTACAATGTTGATGTAGATGCAAACTTGTATGATATATCTTCAATATCCCTCGAGTCTTTTTTCAAGCAACAGCCGCTAGTACCAATTCCTCCAATGTTAAAAAAGGAGACAGGTTTAGAAAACATGACACATTTGCTGTTGGTAAAAGTAAAAGACCAAAATCCGATTGGTATATTCGTTTTCCAAGGCTCAATACAATGTCCATTTTTCGATAATTTAGAATTCGTAGAAGAGTTTGTTCCTTTACTTTCGGAAGTTGTACAGATGAAATTTGAAAGTATCAATATCCGACTAAATGAGCTTCAATACCGCAAATTGTATGATATTGCTAATTTGTTCCATTCTACGATGGATGTTGATGCAATATTGCAAAATGTACTAGCTATCATTCAAGACAATTTCCCGAATTTAAAAGCAGAATTAATATTGTCGAATAATCAAGATCAAAAAACGAAAGTTAATATAAAACAGTTTGACTATTTATCTGAAAGAGCAACTACAATTGAAGCTTTCTTATCGGGGGAGATGACGTCTGAGCATATCCCCGAATTAGACTGTTATTTATTGAATGCACCGATTAAAGGGCAGCAGGCGATTTATGGGATTTTACAAGTGACTGTGCATAGTGAATATGTCATTACAGCGTCACAAAGAGAGTTTATTCAAGTGCTGGCACAAGCCTCTGGTAATGCGTTGGAAAATGCTAAATTATATCACCAGTCTTCACGTTTAATAAGTGATTTACAGCTAATTAATGAAACGTCACATCGCCTTAATATGCGACTGGATATTGATGAGATGCTGTTATTTTTACAAAAGCAGCTAATAAAATCGTTTAAACCGATGGAGCTATGCTTTGTCTTTAAAGAGGAGGAGCAGTTTAATATTACATCCGCGTGCACAAATTTATTTAAAACAGCACATGGGGATATATATGTACAGCATGTTGAAAAACATTTTTCACACTCACAAGACCCTCTATTTATAGCGGATTTTAGACGCATTATAGAAAATCAGCATATAGAGTTTAAATCGATTATGGCTATTCCAATGATTGTGGAAGAGCGAATTAATGGCTTTAGCATCGTCATGCATAGCGAGCCATACTTTTTTTCGTTCGATAGCTTTAAGCTAATGCAGTCACTTATTCATCATTCATCATTAGCGATTGCAAACTCAAAGTTGCGTCATCAGCTACAGGAAATGGTCGATAAGGACCATTTAACAAGCTTATACGCAAGGAGCTATTTGGATCATTTTGTTGAGAAATCCTTACAGGAGGATAGCTCAGGTATGTTTTTATTAATTGATATTGATAATTTTAAACATATTAATGACACATTTGGTCACCAAGTAGGGGATAATATTTTAAAGCAAATTGGGACACAATTGCAGCTTATCGTAAGGGAGCGGGGTATTTGTGCCCGTTGGGGTGGAGAGGAAATGTCCATCTACATTCCGAATATCTCTGATAAAGAGGCATTAGTAGTAGCGGAAACGGTTGTGAAGAGCATTCCCAATGTTACGGAGCCGAGAGTTACGATTTCTGCTGGTCTCATTACATGGAATAAGGTCGAACGGCCCGAATTCCAATCTTTATTTTTACATGCAGATACAGCGTTGTATAGTGCTAAAAATAATGGAAAAAACCAAGTTTGCATTTTCCATCATTCCATGCAATTACAACATTAAAACGGGAACACCCAAAAAGCGTGTGAAGCACTGCTTATTGGGTGTTTTGTTTGTGTTTATATATTTAAAAAAGGTAACCTACAATCAATTACACCTTGGTGTAATTGCGTCTAGATTTTTTCGAGCTAGCTCGAAAAGCCCTTCTTATAAATGCTTCAATAAAGTTTGGACAAATAATGTTAAGCCACGTTCATCGTCTTCCGAAAAGCGATTTTTTATCGGACTGTCGATATCTAATACACCAATAACCTCGTCTTCTTTTAATAATGGAATGACAATTTCTGAATTTGATGCGGCATCACATGCAATATGCCCAGGGAAAGCATGGACATCTTCTACAACAATTGTTTTTCTTTGTTCAACGGCTGTGCCGCATACACCTCGTCCAACCGCAATGCGCACACATGCAGGCAGCCCTTGGAACGGGCCTAAAACAAGCTCGCCATCCTTCATTAAATAAAAGCCCACCCAGTTTATTTCCTGTAAAAATTGATTTAATAGTGCAGATGCATTACTTAAATTTGCGATGAGGTCGCTTTCACCTGTAAGAAGTGCATCAAGTTGCTTTGCTAGTAGGGCATACTTGCTTTCAAGTGTCCCTTCGTATTTCATTTGAGTAAACATAATCTACCTCCGTAAAATTGTTATGAAAAAAGTAATTCGTAATGCTGATGTAAATCCTTTACAGTGTGTGCATCCGAGCCAAAAGTGTATGGCAATGCAATGGATTTTGCATATTCCATCATTGGCAGTGGAGGATATGGTTCTAAGCACATAGGCTTGCTAAGTCCTGCACTGTTGAAATCCACTTCATAGCCGCAGTTTTTCATATGTAACAATAGTTTTTTTATTAATACTGTATCATCAATTTGTTCAGCGTGCGCATGCTGAAATTTATGAATAAGTGTAGGATGACCAATTCGCTTTGGTTTGTATTTACCTAAATCGCTATCGATTGATTGGTGTACCGTTTCATAATATAATTGATACAATTGTTGGACACTGCCGATTTCATTTGCGCATTGTAAATATACTTCTTTCGAAAAATCGATACAAGTATAATGATTTTGCCATTTCAAAAAATGAACAGAAAGAATGGAATCATCAAGCATTGGACCATATTCATTCAAAAATTGACGTGTTTCATTTTCGAAACCTACAATAAAATCAATTTCAAGCCCAATATTAATATGAATTTGTGAAGAATAGTACTTTTTTATTTCCTGTAAATGTGTAAAATAAGGAACAAGTAATGCGAAATCCATCCCGCTATCCTTATCGGGTGTAGGGTCCTCAAATGAGGGCGGTAATGGTGCATGCTCCGTAAAAGTGATTTCTGTAAAATGGCATGCAATCGCTTTTTCAACATAACGTTCTAGTGCGTCTTTAGAACCGTGCGGACAAAAAGGTGTGTGAATATGACCATCTTTTTTCATAAAAAAGGAAACTCCTTTCATCTTATCGATTTACTTTTGCAAAAACCTTTAAAAACTTAAACAAATCATACAAAACGTGGTATATTATAAATAACATATAGCCATAAGCGATTTTGGAACAGGGGGCTTACAGTGGAGTATATCATCATTGTTGTCGTCCTACTATTAGCATTATTAATTTTTGGTTTAATGATTAGGCGAAAACATAATGCTGAAATAGAACGACTAGAAAAAGAAAAAATGCAAGTGCAGCATTATCCTATATATGAAGAATTAACAAAAGTAAAAGCGCTGAATATGAACGGTCAAACGGAGGAAATGTTTGAAAACTGGCGCAATATGTGGTCAGAAGTAATTGATGTACATGTTGTGAAAATGGATTCGATGTTGTTTGATGCGGAAGAATATGTGGATCGTTTTAAGTTTAAAAAAGCTACCCAAGTTGAGCGTGAAATAGAAGAATATATTGTAAAATGTGAAACAATTAAAGTTAAAATTATTAAAGAGTTAGAGGAATTGATTGGAAGCGAAGAGAAAAATCGTATCGAGGTGGAGCAATTAAAGGAATACCATCGCTCAGCACGCAAAACGATTTTAGCACATCAATACTCATTTGGTCCTGCCTTAGAGCAGCTTGAAAAAAGATTGGAGCAATTTGTACCGAAGTTTGAGGAGTTCGACCAATTGACAACGGAAGGCAACTATTTGCAAGCTCGTGAAATTATTTTAACTTTAAACAGTGAGGCGCAATCCATTTTCTCGTTATTAAGCGATATTCCAACATTGCTAACAGAAATTCAAACGAAAATTCCGACAGCCATTCAGGAATTACGCAACGGTCAGAAAGAAATGGAGGAGCAAAAATATTATTTGCGCCATCTGGAGCTTACAGATTATTTGGATAAGCTTGAGCAGGAGCTTATCACACTTAAGCAAGCTGTAGCTGATTTAAACTTGACTGAAGTGACACCACGCGTCGATGAAATTAACGATGAAATAGATAATTTCTATGATTTGCTAGAAAAAGAAGTAGTGGCGAAGAAATTTGTTGACCGGCACTGTAGCGCGATGAATGAGACGATTACCGATGTAATGAAGGCGACGAAGGAAGTGCATGATGAGGCGGCATATGTGCAGCATAGCTACCGTCTGCCGGATAAAGAAGCAGAAGTACCTAAGCAATGTTTAAAGCAGCTGGAGGTTTTACAAAAACGCTACGAGCTATTAGCTATTCGCGTTGAGGAAGAGAAATCAGCTTATTCTAGTTTGCAGGAGGAACTGCAAGAAATTACGAACGAAATGGAACGTATACAAGAGGAGCAGGAAAAATTCTCGAATATGCTGAAAAATTTACGTATTGATGAAAACAATGCACGTAAAGAGCTTGATACGCTAAAAAAATTATTGCAAAATACAGAGCGAATGCTACATAAGGCAAATATTCCAGGTATTCCAGAGGAAATGGATGCGCGATTAGAGGAAGCGGAGGAGCATATTTTTATCGTTGTTCAAAGCTTGCAGGAAATTCCATTAAATATGGAAGCTGTACATAGTCATTTGTTAAACACGAAAAAATGTATTGAAGATGTACATGAACGCGCGGAAGAAATGATTACGAATGTGATGCTTATTGAAAGAATGATTCAATATGGCAATCGTTACAGAGCGACAAATGCTACAGTACATGCGCGTTTAGCTGAAGCGGAGGAAGCATTCCATCAATTCCGTTATGTGAAGGCGTTGGAGGATGCTGCACATGCTGTGGAATCGATTGAGCCAGGAGCAATAAAGCGCATTGAAGCGCTTGTGCAAGAGGAACTATTAATGAAATCTTAATAAATGAAATGAGGCGTCCGAAAAGTGTGCAAGCACTGCTTTTCGGACGTTTCTTTTTTAGAATAATAAGCTATAAAAACAGAGTGGTAGTCAATTTTAAAACTTTGCGTTATGATAGGTAACGGTAAATTGATGATTTGAAAGTGTGTGACGAATAATGAAAGAGAATACGATATATTTAGACAACAGTGCAACGACGAAGCCGCATCCAGAGGTAATGCAAACATTTCTGCAAGTGAATGAGTTGTATTATGCAAACCCTGCCTCGATTCATGAAGCAGGAGTAGAGGCAAATACTTTGTTAATGCGCGCACGCGAGCAAATTGCTAATATTGTGCAAACAGAGACACAGGATGTAATTTTTACAGCAGGCGGAACAGAATCTAATAATTTTGCCATTTTTGGTAGTGCACAGGCAAATACCCATAAAGGAAAGCATATTGTTACAACTGAAATTGAGCATCCTTCCGTCCTTGAAGCGGTAAAACGTTTAGCGCAGCAGGGCTTTGATATTGATTATTTATCTGTCAATGAAGCGGGTATCATTTCACTTGATGAGCTGCGAAGCAAAGTGAGAAAAGATACAATTTTAGTTAGTATTATGCATGTTAACAATGAAATGGGGGCAATTCAGCCGATTCAAGAGGCCGCTAAAATCATTCATGAACAAAGCCGTGCTATTTTCCATGTCGATGCTGTGCAAAGCTTTGGCAAAATTGCTGTGCAATTTAATGGAGAAAACGGACCAGACTTAATCACGATTTCAGGGCATAAAATTCATGCATTAAAAGGCTCGGGTGCATTAATTTTCCGCAAAAAGCTTGCGATTGCACCTCATATCGTCGGTGGAGGACAGGAATTTGGTTTGCGCAGTGGTACAGTTGCCGTACCGCAAGCAGTAGCGCTTGCTAAAGCTGCCCGTATAGCTATTGAGGGAATGGCTGAAAAAACAGTGCAATATAAAAAATGGTCGAAGGATTTGCATTTATTTTTAGGAAGCTTCGACTCAAATATTCATTTGCTTTCTTCAGAGGCTGGAGCGGCGCATATCATATCGTTTAGCGTGAGAGAGCTCAAAGGCGAAATTTTAATAAATGCGCTACAAAAGCATGATATAATTGTTTCAACTTCAAGCGCCTGCTCCTCTAAACAAACGGCGACAAGCCATGTCGTGGAGGCTTTAAATATTGCGCCGAGCTTTAAAAAGGGTGTATTGCGTTTAAGCTTTGGTGTACACACGACAGAAACGCATATCGAGCAATTTAAAAAAGTGTTTAGTGATATAATGCGCGACTTAAAAGGAGAAAATAAATAATGATTTTTAAAGAAATATTAATTCGTTATGGTGAACTATCGACAAAGGGGCGAAATAAAAATGATTTTATTCGTCGTTTGCGTGAAAATATTCGTTATTCTTTTGCCGATATATTACCGTTAAATATTCGTGCTGAGCGCGACCGCATGTTCATTGAAATTGAAAATGATGAAAAGTATCAAGTGTTAATGAAACGTTTGCCAGAGGTGTTTGGTATTCAATCATTTAGTCCTGTTGCGGCATGTAATAAAAATATGGATGATATGAAGCAGCTTGCTACTGAAATAATGGCACAGTATGGCGATGAGCCTTTAACTTTTAAAGTGGAAGTGCGCCGAACAGATAAAACATTCCCATTTGACACATATATGATTCAGCGCGAGCTTGGTGGAACAGTATTAAGCAAATATCAAAATATTTCTGTCCAAGTAAAAAAACCAGATGTAGAGCTGCGTGTAGAAGTTCGGTATGATGCGATTTATATGATGGGACAAATCATTCCTGGTGCTGCTGGTATGCCAGTTGGCTCGAATGGTAAATCATTATTAATGCTGTCAGGTGGTATTGATAGTCCAGTTGCAGGCTATTTGATGATGAAGCGCGGTGTACGTTTAGAAGCTATTCATTTTTATAGCCCACCATATACAAGTGAGCATTCTTTACAAAAAGTTAAGGATTTAGCGAATGAACTAACAAAATTTGGCTCGAAGATTCGCCTTCATATTATTCCGTTTACAGAAATTCAAGTACTAATTAAAGAGCGTGTACCAGAAAATATGTCGATGACAACTACTCGTCGTATGATGCTCCGTATCGCTGATAAAGTGCGTGAGGAAGTTGGTGCACTAGCTATCGTAACAGGGGAAAGCTTAGGTCAAGTGGCGTCACAAACATTAGAAAGCTTAACGGCAATTAATGATGTAACAGCTACCCCAATTTTAAGACCTCTTATTGCGGCAGATAAGCTAGACATTATTCATATTGCAGAGCGCATTGGCACATATGAAACATCTGTACTGCCATATGAGGATTGCTGTACAATTTTCACACCTGCAAGACCAAAAACAAAGCCAAAGCTTGAAAAGGTCGCATATTATGAAAGCTTTACTGAATTTGATGAATTAATCGAGCGCGCTGTGCGCAATCGTGAAATGCATCTCTTACCAGAAAAGAAAGCAACAGCTGATAAGTTTGCTGACTTATTATAATTAATAGGTAAGGAGGTGTCAAAAAAGTGGTCTGACTCACCATTTTTAGACACCTTTTTGCTTTTCCATAAAAGTGGATGCATTTAAAAAACTGCAAACAAATAAATAAGCAAAACGCTATTTTCAGCAGTATGAAAAATGCTTTATTCATCCTTCGTCATTATTAATGGTAAAAGCTTGTTGGTAGAAGAATATTTTGCCTCTTTTTTTTGTGTATGAAAATCGTATCTCAGCACATTCTAATCTCACAAGGAGGTGAAGTAAGATGACTTCAAACAACCGTAATTCAAACAAGCTTAACGTGCCAGGCGCACAACAAGCATTAGACCAAATGAAGTATGAAATCGCACAAGAATTTGGTGTGCAACTTGGACCAGAAGCTACTTCACGTGCGAACGGTTCAGTAGGGGGCGAGATTACAAAACGTCTTGTTTCTATGGCTGAACAACAATTAAAAGGAACTAACCAGTAATCCTTATGAGCTATTGCGTAAGTAAAACTTGCGCAATAGCTTTTTTGCTTTTTATTAAGCTGTAAAGCCGTGCGAATTAAAGATTTTAACGGGCAGTAAGACTACCACTTCAAGATGGAAGAAAAAATATGTTAAAGGATAAGTGGGAAGTGAACTGCCCGTAAAAGTTCGATTGGTTCAACTAATAAATGAAAAAACCCTCACTGATTGAAGTTTCACTTTATTATGTCCTCTTTTTAGAAAATAATTATTAGATTATTTTGAAAAATCAAGCATATATTAATATAATAGATGTAGGTGAGAAATTTCTTGCTCAAGTAGCTAATATGTTATGGGAAAAGGAGTGGGTTTTATTGAAGAGAGAAGATTTAGTGGCACCAAATGTTTATAATATAGTGAATGAAATCGAAAAGCATGCGGTAGGAGATAAAAAAGCGTTAATTGTTCAGCAAGAAAACGGGCAACAAGAAGAAATTACATATGCTGAACTAATCGCTAGAGCTAATCAAGTCGCAAATGTTTTTTATGCAAACGGTTTACAAAAAGGTGATGTCATTCTTGTCATGCTACCACGTTCAGTTGAGGCTTACATAACATATATAGGTGCATTAAAGGCAGGATTAATTATTATACCGAGCTCAGAGTTGTTGCGTGCAAAAGATATTGATTATCGTATAGAGCATGCAGAGGCAAAAGCAATTGTGGCAAATGAAAATTATATTGAAGAACTTGCTGAAGTGCAATATTTAGATGGGCTAGCGCTATTTGTAGTAGGTGCTGCGAAAGAGCCTTGGATTCCTTTTATAAAAGAAGTAGATGCAGCTTCAACGGAATTCAAGGCTCCAGAAACGTTAGCTAGTGATACAGCATTTTTAGCTTATACGAGTGGAACAACAGGCAATCCAAAGGGAGCTGTGCACCAACATAGTTGGGGATATGCGCATTTACGTACAACTGGAGGAAGTTGGTTAGGCGTGCGAGAAGGTGATATTGTCTGGGCGACGGCGGCACCGGGCTGGCAAAAATGGATTTGGAGTCCGTTTTTAGCAACGCTCGGTAGCGGGGCGACAGCTTTTGTTTATACAGGAAAATTCGATACAGTAAAATATTTAACATTATTGCAAAATATCGGAGTGAATGTACTATGCTGTACTCCTACAGAATATCGAATGATGGCAAAAGCAGAAAATTTAAGTGACTATAACTTTAATAATTTGCGTAGCGCGGTTTCAGCAGGAGAGCCGTTGAATCGGGAAGTAATTGAAACGTTTAAACGCGAATTTAATGTACAAGTTCGCGATGGCTATGGTCAAACTGAAAATACATTATTAGTTGGCACATTGTTCGGAATGGAATCTCGCCCTGGCTCAATGGGGAAACCAACACCAGGAAATATTGTTGAAATTGTCGATGAATATGGTGAAATAGTCGGTGAAGGAGTTGTAGGTGATATTGCGGTGCATAATTCTACGCCAGCATTGTTTAAAGGCTATTATAAAGATGTCGAGCGTACGCAAATGCAATTCCGAGGAGAATGGTTTATTACGGGGGATCAAGCATATAAAGATGAGGACGGCTATTTTTGGTTCCAAGGGCGCAACGATGATATTATTATTTCATCAGGCTATACAATTGGTCCATTTGAGGTAGAGGATGCCTTAGTGAAGCATCCTGCAGTGCGCGAATGCGCAGTAGTTGCGAGCCCAGACGCAGTTCGTGGAAGCATTGTAAAAGCATTTATCGTGCTACGTGATTCCAAAATGAAAAATAGCCCTACAATTGTGGAAGAGCTACAGGAGCATGTAAAGGCATTGACAGCACCATATAAATATCCGCGTGCGATTGAGTTTTTAGATGAATTACCAAAAACGGCTTCTGGTAAAATTCGCCGTGTAGCATTGCGCAATAACGAACAAAATAAATCCTTATAACAGGCGTGTTGATGATATAAATATTGTCTATTAATTGGCGTGTTTTTAGAGAGAAGTGCTTTTTATTACGCATACACTCGTTGATTAGAGTGAAGGGGGCGACTCCATCGGGATAAAGTGTAGGGAGGCTAAAACCGCCGCGTCCTGCGGGAACGCCTCCATGACCAACATCCTGTTGGTCTCGAGCTGAAAATCCATTTATTTCAGCAAATGCCGAAATAAATTAGTTGAAGCCGCACCCCGAGGAAAGCGTCCCCCGTAACGGAAATCAACGAATTACTAGGCATTCTCGGTAAAATAAAGGCTAATCAACACGTCTGTCCTTATAACAATATAGCTAGTGAAGGGGATGAAGGAGCTGTCTAAAAAGTAATTTTGAGGCGGCTCCTTCGTGATGAGGCGGGTGACAATTTATTGTGATTACCAAAGAGTCGATATATTTTAGCAAATAATTAATACAGAAACAGTCCTACACTCCTTTATGTTTTATAGTTAATTTTTTGAAACTTTTAATACGCTAAAACGTATAAAAGAATGTACATAACATCACGGCTATTCATATTTAACTTCTTTCAGTAATGTTTTTGTGCCGAAAGCAAGGCGACAGGCACAAATACAGGAATCTCCCATCTCTATAGATGGCGAGATAAAGATAGTGCAGCTAGCGCTATTAATGCCTACATATTGTAAGCCCGAAAAGCTTATATATCGTAAATCAAAGCTTAATTAATGTGAAAAAAGGGAAATAATGTTGGCGTAATAGAGGAAATGTGTTTATGCTATAAAGTGGTGAATAACATAAAAAGGAGTAAAGAAATGAATACGAAAAGATGGGTAGCTTTAATAGCTGCAGTTGTATTATTGGTGTTTTCAATTGGGCTGAATGCAATTATGGCCTTGTTTAAAACAGATTTTTTAAGTTCGTTTGATGCGATGCTTCCAATGTCAGGGGCAGTTGTCGTTAATGAGAGTGTACTAGAGCCAGGAGATTGGGAGAAGCGAATCGCGCTTTTGTCAGTGAATGGGACGATACAAGATTTAGGAGCTGGAAATGCATGGACACAGGTAGAATATGATCATCAAACGTTTATGCAACAGCTTGATATAATTTTAATGGATGAATCCGTGCAAGCAGTTGTGCTTGCTGTTAATTCTCCGGGTGGCGGTGTAATTGAGTCAGCGGCAATTCATGAGAAGCTACTTGAAATTAAAAAGGAGCGCCAAATTCCAATCTATGTGTCAATGGGCTCAATGGCAGCATCGGGTGGCTATTACATCGCAGCACCGAGCGATAAAATATTTGCTTTAAAAGAGACGATTACAGGCTCGATTGGTGTTATTATGCAAGGAATTAATTATTCAGAGCTTGCAGAAAAGCTAGGTGTTAAGTTTGAGACGATTAAATCAGGGCCACATAAAGATATGTTCGGGGGGTCACGTGAGACTTCAGCAGAAGAGCGTGCAATGCTACAAGAAATGATTGATGAAATGTATGAAGAGTTTGTCGATATTGTAGAGGCAGGACGTGGCATGTCAGAAGCGGATGTAAAAAAAGTAGCTGATGGACGTATTTTAGGTGGTTCACAAGCATTAAAAGCAGGTTTAGTTGATGAAATTGGCACGCTGGAAGATACGATTGCGGCGATTCGCGCGGACTATAATTTAGAGGATGCGGAGTTATTTGAGTATGCAAGAGAAGGTGACAGCTTTGCCGCATTATTCGGTATGAAAGTAGGCTCGATGTTTGGACCTTCAGTAGAAGAACGCTTTTTAACACGCATTTTAACGACACATAATGCACCACGTGCTATGTACTTATACGGTGATTTTTAAGGAGGGATAGGAATGGAATACAAGCAAACAGTTATCCCGCCAACAACGCAATATGCCCCAAAGACAGCAGGCTTTTGGATGCGATTATGGGCATTCATCATCGATGGGCTTATCGTAAGCGCAGCAGTAGCGATTGTTATCAATCCCATTTTTTATTTAATGGATTGGAATTTAATGAAAACACCTTGGTATGCGCCGATGGCAATCATTTCAACAATCGTATATTTTAGCTATTTCGCTATAATGACAAGATTTTGGCAGCAAACAGTCGGTAAAATGATTTTTGGATTGCGTGTTGTGAGAACTGATGGAGAGCGACTGGATTGGTTGACAGTTTTGTTCCGTGAAGTGATTGGACGCTTTATAAGTAACACGATTTTTTACTTACCTTATTTAGCGGTTGCCTTTACACCAAAAAACAAAGGCTTATTAGATTTTATTGCAGATACGATTGTTGTGCATGAAGGTGCTTATGCAGAGGAACAAATACAGTCGGTACCCGTACAACAGCACGAAATTGAATATATGATTTAACTTTTTAGGGTAGAATTCTCTCACCTCAATAAGTAGCAAGATGAATGTATTCATAAGGCTTATTTCAATGGATGGAGTGTTAACCGCTCTCAGTCTAAGGATATCGCATCTCACAATAATGACTGAGTGACCAACATCGTGTTGGCTAGACTGGCGGTGGATGTCATAAAGTTTGAAGAAAGCCCTGCACACTGTAGGTCAGTTAATCGTTCGTGCATGTCATGAAGGTTTGAGGTTAACTACTACCAACTAGCTCGAAAAAACTTGAACTAGAGTTAGCAGGGACATAATTGGTACGTGTATTATTTTTTTACAAGCTGTACAAGTTGCAAAGCTTGCTAGATATTTAGTAAACTTAAGGCACAACAAAGGAGGCGTTTTTTGTGGCACAAGTAACATTTAAAAATGGTCCAGTAACATTATTAGGTAATGAAGTAAAAGTTGGTGACAAAGCACCTGACTTCACAGTCTTAGCAAATGATTTATCACCCGTAACATTAAAAGATTCTGAGGGTAAAGTTCGATTATTCTCAGTCGTACCTTCACTTGACACAGGTGTATGTGATGCACAGACACGCAAATTTAACGAGGCGGCAGCAGAGCTAGGTGATAATGTTGTCATTTACACTGTATCGATGGATTTACCATTTGCACAAAAACGTTGGTGTGGTGCAGCAGGCATCGAAGCAGTACAAACTGTATCTGACCACCGCGATGCATCATTTGGTGAAGCATACGGCGTACATATTAAAGAATTACGCCTATTAACACGCGCTGTTTTCGTAGTAGATGCAGAGGGCACTGTAGCATATGTTGAATATGTTCCAGAGGCAACAGACCATCCAAACTATGAAGCTGCAATTGAAGCAGTTAAAGCATTAACAAAATAACATTTTAAAAAAAGAGGCGTTCAAAAAGCAGTGCATCGCACGTTTTTTGGACGCCCCTTCTTTCCTTCATAGTGATAAAAGGGCATTAGAGGAAGTGCAGAGAGGATTGCTTATGGAAAAGTTTGAACAAATTTTTATGCATATAAATGGTGAGGCAGAAAAACGTGAGGAGAAGCAGGAGCAAACCTATTTAGAAGCTTTGCTTAGCACGTTGGAGGATACGCTTGATGAGGTCTTTTCTTGGGAGGTAGAAGGTGCTACGAAAGAGGAGATGCGCAAAGCGATTCAGATTGCCATATTAAAAGGTATGCGCAAAGGCTCTCAGCCAAACCATCAGATGACACCTGATACTTTGGGGCTGCTCGTTAGCTATTTCGTTGAGCAATTTTTTGAAAAAGAATTAGCTGAAGGGACTATATCTATACTGGATTTAGCAGTGGGTACAGGAAATTTACTATATACGATGATGAACGCGCAGAATGGGAAAATTCAAGCAACAGGCATTGAAGTAGATGAGCTGCTTATTCGTTTAGCTGCAGCAACAGGTGATTTAATTGAGCAGCAAGTAACGCTCTATCGTCAAGACGCATTGGATAAGCTATTAGTCGATCCAGTAGATGCGGTTGTGTGCGATTTACCTGTCGGCTATTATCCGAATGAGGAAGTAGCGCTGGATTATGAGCTTTGCGCTTCAGAAGGAATGAGCTTTGCCCATTACTTATTTATCGAGCAAGCAATCCGCTATACGAAGGACGGCGGATATTTATTTTTCTTAATTCCAGCTAATCTTTTTGAAGGTGCGGAGGCAAAAAAGCTGCATCAGTATTTAAAGACCCATGCTTGGATTCAAGCGGTCATTCAATTACCTGAAACATTATTTTCTTCAAAGGCACATGAAAAAAGTATATTAATATTGCAAAAACAGCATAAAAAATTGCGAGCTCCTCGCGAGGTGCTATTAGCTAAAGTACCAAATATGTCAAATAAGCAGGCGTTAGCAATGTTTTTTGAAAAAGTGCAAATGTGGAAGGAAAGCAAATAAAATTCAGCTCTTTGCGGCGAGAGGACACTAGCTATTCGCTTTAAAGGTAAAGAAAAATCTTGTAAAATAAAAGAAAAGTCCTAAAGCGGTGTCATAGCACGCTTTTCGGACTTTTCTTTTTGTTTAAAAATCACTCTGGTGTACGAATTACTAGTACATCACAGTTAGCAGAACGAACGATTGCTTCAGATACAGAGCCAATTAGGAAACGTTCTACAGCGTTTAAACCTGTAGCACCACAAATGATTAAGTCTGCAGTTACAAGTTTTGATAATTCTTTTGTAATAATTGATTTTGGTGAGCCGTATTCGATTAAAGTTTTAACATTGTCAACACCCTCATCGATTGCTTGTTGCTTGTAGCCATTTAATAATTCTTCAGAAAACTTTTGAGCGCGTTCTGCAATTGAGCGGTCGTATGCTTCTACCGCTGCAAATGAACGTGTATCAATAACATTTACTAAGTGAAGAGTTGAACCGATATTACGCTTTGCAACATCAAGAGATTTGCGGAATGCATATTCTGCTTCTTTAGAACCATCTACTGCTACTACGATATTTTGGTAATGATTTGCCATAAATAACTCCCCTTTACATGTGTATAACTATATTATAGCAAAATTTTTACTTATGAAAATACTTATAGAGTAAAATAGGTAAACAAAAGAAATTTTTGTGTCTAAAGCAGCCTATTTTATGCAAAATTCAGAAAATAAATAAGAGTATATAAATTTGGAATTATGATGTTGATCATCTTTTTCAAAAATTAAGTTTGTTTTTTAAAAGAAAATTGATAGAATTAATGTGGATTTATGAGTAATTGTTAGCGATTACTTTTCCATATTGAAGAGGAGGAGAAAGTTTATGAAAATTGGGGTACCGAAAGAAATAAAAAATAATGAAAACCGTGTTGCAATGACACCAGCAGGAGTTGTTACACTCGTTCACGCAGGACATGAAGTAATTATTGAAACAGGTGCTGGATTAGGTTCTTCTTTTACAGATGCTGATTACGTAGCAGCTGGGGCTACAATTGTGCCAACAGCCGCGGATGCGTGGAAGGCAGAAATGGTTATGAAAGTAAAGGAGCCAATTGCAAGCGAATATGGCTATTTTCATGAAGGATTAATTTTATTCACATATTTACATTTAGCGCCAGAGCCAGAGTTAACTGCTGCATTGCTTGAAAAGAAAGTAGTCGGTATTGCTTATGAAACAGTACAGTTACCGAACCGTTCTTTACCGTTACTAACACCAATGAGTGAAGTAGCTGGGAAAATGGCAACACAAATTGGGGCACAATTCTTAGAAAAAACAAATGGCGGAAAAGGCATTTTATTAGGTGGGGTTTCAGGCGTACAGCGTGGTAAAGTCACTGTAATTGGTGGTGGTATCGCTGGTACAAATGCTGCGAAAATCGCAGTAGGTATGGGGGCGGATGTAACTGTTATCGATTTAAGCCCAGAGCGTCTACGCCAAATAGAGGATATTTTTGGTCGCGATGTGCAAACATTGATTTCAAATCCATTTAACATTGCCGAATCGGTAAAAAATTCTGATTTAGTAATTGGGGCAGTATTGATTCCAGGTGCAAAAGCGCCAAAGCTTGTATCAGAAGAAATGGTTAAATCAATGCAGCCAGGTTCAGTAGTAATTGATATTGCCATTGACCAAGGTGGTATTTTTGCGACAAGTGACCGTGTGACAACACACGATAACCCTACGTATGAGAAGCACGGTATCGTTCACTATGCAGTAGCGAATATGCCTGGTGCTGTGCCACGCACATCAACAGTTGCATTAACGAATAATACAGTCCCATATGCATTACAAATTGCGAACAAAGGCTATGTGCGTGCGTGCAATGAAAATCCTGCTCTTAAATTAGGTATTAATACAATCGACGGCAAAATCGTCTATGAGGCAGTAGCTTTAGACCAAGGTTTATCATACACGCCTGTCGATGAAGTACTAAATTCATTAGCTTAATGATTGCAATTGAAAATCTCCTGTTATATCGTAACGGGAAAACGATTTTGCAGGATATTAGTTGGAAAGTACAGCGCGGAGAGCATTGGGCAATTTTGGGGTTGAATGGCAGTGGGAAAACAACATTGCTAAAAGTAATAAATGGCTATATTTGGTCAAACGAAGGTGTCGTTCAAGTGTTAGGTGAAACATATGGGAAAGCGGATATGCGTGAAGTTCGTAAGTCAATTGGCTGGGTCAGTGCAGCTATGATTGAAGAATTTAATCGTTTAGATCCAGTTATTGAAATTGTTTTATCAGGAATGTTCGGAGCCATTCGTTTATTTGAATCGGTTTCTGATGAGGAAATCGAGGAAGCTGTTGGTTTACTTGAGCAATTTGGCATCCGTCATTTAGCCAATACAGCATTTGAGTTTTTATCACAGGGAGAGCGTCAACGAGTACAAATTGCGCGTGCTTTAATGGCAAAGCCAAAGTTACTTATTTTGGACGAGCCTTGTTCAGGTCTTGATTTAATTGAACGAGAAAATTTGTTGCAGACGATTGCACAAATTGCCGATAAAGGCGATGTTACGTTGCTCTATGTGACACATCATGTTGAAGAAATCCTTCCTTGCTTTAGCCATACGCTATTAATGCGAGATGGTCGGATTTTTGCACAAGGCTTGCGTGAACAACATTTAACGGCTGCATGCTTGAGTGAATTTTTCAGGCAAAAGATTGCTGTGCAAATGGAAAAACAACGAGCTTGGGTTGCTATAAAATAAAGTGAAACTTTAATCAATGGGGGTTTTTCTCATCCTCCATTGATTGTTAGTTGAACCAATCGAGCTTTTACGCTCCCACTTATCCTTTAGCGTATTTTCACTTAAGCCTTGAAATGGGAGGCTTACTGCCCGTTAATGCGGGATAAAAAAGCTATAAAATTGTAGTAAATGTAAAGTGCGTGTCCTAAATCAGTTTCGGACACGCACTTTTTAAATGGTATTTTACTTATAAAATGACAAGCTCTTTAGTGAACTTTGTTAGCACTTCAACGCCATCTGCTGTCACGACTACATCATCTTCAATACGCACACCTGTTACATCTGATTTGTAAATACCCGGTTCAATTGTGAAAACCATCCCTTGTTGTAAGGCAAATGTGTTCGTACCTGTTACGGAAGGGTACTCATGCACAGAAATCCCTAAGCCATGTCCTAGGCGGTGTGTGAAATACTCACCATAGCCAGCCTCTGTAATAACATCACGTGAAATTTTATCTAAATCACATGCACGCACACCAGGCTTTACGGCTGCAATTGCTCGTTCATTCGCCTCGCGTACCGCATTGTAAATTTCTTTTTGTGCCTCGTTTACTTCACCAAAAGCAACTGTACGTGTAATATCAGAGCAATAGCCTTCATAAACAACGCCTAAGTCAAATAAAATCATATCACCGCGCTTAATTTTGCGGTCACCCGGTGTACCGTGTGGAGAAGCAGATTTTTCACCAGCTAATACCATTGTATCAAAGCTCATAGAGTAGCCTTTTGCTTTAATAGCTGATTCAATCGCATTTAAAATTTCCATTTCTGTTTTGCCTTCTGCAACTTCTTTGCAGCCTACTTCAATTGCATAATCAGCCAGTTTCGCTGCTTCGCGCATTTTTATAAGCTCATCTTCGTCTTTAATAACACGCATAGCATTAATTTGGTCATCGAGACGCTCAAATGATGCGGCTGGGTAAAGGCTTGTTAGCGCTTCTAAACGCTCTACTGTTAAATGAGATTTTTCAATTGCTAATTTTGTAATTGCGATGTTGTTCTCGGCAATTTTTTTCGCCAAAACATCCCATGCATTTTCCGTGTCTAAATGGCCGATAACATCATAAGCCCAACCAGCTGCTTTTGCATCAGGTACTTCCATTTGCGGGCAAATTAAAAACGGCGCTGCCTCCTTGAAAACGACTACACCTAGTAAGCGTTCATGTGGATTGCTTTTGAAATTTGAAAAATAAAATACGTTGTCAGGTGTTGTGATAAAGGCAGCATCAATATTATTTTGCTGTAAATAATTTTGTAAATGTTGAATTTTACTCATCCATAGGACCTCCGTATAGTTAAATGTATTGACCGTACTTTCACCTTTTGGGTGGTGAGAAGCACAGTGCAGTGCTTCACTTAGACGCTTGCTAGTGGAATGACCAACAGTATATTGGCACAAAGCCTCAGCAGTCGTCAAAATATAATTGATACCCTATTAGCATATCAAAAAAGAGGGAAAATTGCAGATATAGAGAATATATTTTTATGTAAGCATTTTCTAAAAGGAGGCATTATACATGCAAATATCTTACCATGGACATTCTGTAGTAAAAATTATAACAAATGATACAACGATTTTAATTGACCCATTTATTCGAGGAAATGGAGCCACAGATTTACAAGTAGAGGAGCAAAAGCCTAATGTTATTTTATTAACGCATGGGCATAATGACCATGTCGGTGATACAGTTGAGCTTGCCAAAGCGAATAATTCGTTGGTTGTTGCGCCAAATGAATTAGCCGATTTTATTGGTTGGCAAGGTGTAAATGTCCATAATATGCATATCGGCGGAGCGAAACAATTTGATTTTGGCAAAGTAAAGTTTACACAAGCCTTTCATGGCTCTTCTTATGTAACTGAAAAAAACGAAATTATTTATACAGGTATGCCAAGCGGAATTTTATTCATGGCAGAGGGGCTAACAATATATCACGCAGGAGATACAGCCCTTTTTGGTGATATGAGGCTCATTGGAGAGCGACATCCAATTGATGTTGCTTTTTTACCAATTGGTGATAATTTTACGATGGGACCAGAGGATGCAGCATATGCGGTATCTTTGTTAAAGCCGAAAATTGTCGTTCCGATTCATTACAATACATTCCCGCCAATAGCACAAGACCCACAGCATTTCGCTAATTTAGTAGAAGGAGCAGAAGTGCAAATTTTACAAGCGGGCGATTATGTAAAGCTATGAGGGGGAAAGAGGCATCCAACAAGTCGTGTACTAGCTAGCTTGATAGACGAAGGTGATAATAGTGTTTGAGTAAAATGTTAGCTTATTAGAAAAGAGGGGGACTTATTTTGAGAAATGCTCTTGTTATTCTCCTCGGGCAATCTTTATCAATTACGCGGAGGCGTAATTGATAAAGATTTTTTCGTGCTGTTTGGTATCTGTGACATCCGCTGGAGCTTTGACCAACATGAAGTTGGTGTTATAGGAAGTGACGTACTTAGAGCGATTCCAGCGAGTGTTTGGACACCCCGCTGAAATCGCTCTAATGCTTACCCCACCTCTAATGGTTTGGGACTTGTATATCTGCCGCCTTGCTATCAGTACAAATATGAGCCACCGGTACAAAAAACATGTGCTCCTGCGGTTACTCGTCGCAAAAAGATGCTGAAAGAAGTTAAAAAAGACCAACGCTAGTGTCTATTGCGCGGCATTGTAGACGCAGCTTCCATTAATATAAGTTTGCTGAATCGTTGTGCGCAAATCGAATGGGTCACCATTCCAAATGACAAAGTCGGCATCCTTGCCAATCTCAATAGAGCCCACTTGGGATTCGACCCCTAAATGCTTTGCGGCATTTAGGGTAATAGCGGCAAGTGCCTCCTCCTCTGTAAGTCCGTGCTTAATCGCGAGGATAGCGCTCGTTAATAAATGAGTAATACCAACGACAGGATGGTCTGTCGTAATTGAAAATGGGACCCCAGCTTCGCGTAAAGCGATAAGCGTATGCCAGCCTTTTTGTGAGTTTTCATTTTTGGAGCGAGCTGACATTGTTGGTCCTACTGATACGCGAATATCATGCTGGGCGATAAAATCAGCCATTAAATGTCCCTCTGTGCAATGCTCTATTGTCATATCGATATTAAATTCACGCTTAATGCGCAGTGCTGTGGCTATATCGTCTGCACGGTGCGCATGAATGCGGAGTGGAATTTCTCTTTTTAAAACTTTACCGATATTTTCTAGACCTAAATTTCGATTGCATGTCCCAGATTCACGCTGCTCTAAATAATTTTGCCCAGCAATGAGCATTTCACGTAAGCGCCCTGCAACGCCCATACGTGTTGTTGGCATCTTGCCTTTGCCCCCATGCGTATTTTTAGGGTTTTCTCCTGTTGCAGCCTTCAAGCCAGAAGGATTTTTAACAATCATTTCATCGACAACTGATTTGGCAGCCGTTTTTACAATGACCATTTCACCACCGATGACATTAGCGCTACCGGGCATAATTTGAACTGTTGTCACACCAGCTCGTCTAGCATCATCAAAGCCGATATCCTGTGGCTGAATCCCATCTAATGAACTAACTTCAGGTGTAGATTCAGAGCTAATTTCATTGAAATCATGCCCTGCCTTGCCAACTCCCTCAGCATGCACGCCGAGATGTGTATGCACATCAATTAAACCCGGTGTAATGATTTTACCTTCAGCATCAATTGTTTTCACATTTTCTAGGCTTGAAGAAATTGAACCAATTTCTTTGAATTTGCCATCTTCAATTAATAAATCTCCATTTATTACCGCACCTGTTCCAGTACGAATTTGTGCATTTTTTATATGTAACATAACAATCCCTCCCATATGTTAAGTATACTAAACAATAGAAAGCTATGTTATAAAATTTACAGAATTATTTTTATTTTGTTTGCGTAGTCAGTAGCGCTACTTTTACGCTCATGGAAAGAGCACTTACCGCAATGGAAAACTGTTACGCTTCGCTCTCTCGAATGGACAGCAAAACAATAGGCTTTTTTCTTAAATTTTAGTAGTGTGTAAAAAATGATTGTTTGAGCAAATGAAATGCATTTTTGTTTTGTATGCAATATTAAGAAATATGATACACTAGGAGGTAGGAATGTAGGGAAATAGGTGATTGTATGTCAACAAAACATGAGAAGATTTTGCAGTATATTGAGTCGTTGCCTGTAGGGGAGAAAATTTCAGTTCGTCAAATTGCAAAGGAAATGCAGGTAAGTGAGGGGACTGCATATCGGGCTATTAAGGAGGCGGAAAATCGTCGTCTTGTCAGCTCGATTGAGCGCGTTGGAACGATTCGTATTGAAAAAAAGAAAAAAGAAAATATTGAGCGTTTGACATTTGCAGAAATTGTAAACATTGTAGATGGGCAAGTGCTAGGTGGTAAAACAGGATTACATAAAACACTGACAAAATTTGTGATTGGCGCGATGAAGCTCGATGATATGATGCGCTATACAGATGCGGGAAGCTTGCTGATTGTTGGTAACCGTATACAGGCACATGAGCATGCCTTGAATGCAGGGGCAGCTGTCTTAATTACAGGTGGCTTTGATACGACAGATACAAATAAACAATTGGCGAATGACTTGGAATTACCGATTATTTCAACGAGCTATGATACTTTTACAGTCGCAACGATGATTAACAGAGCCATTTATGACCAGCTTATTAAAAAAGATATTTTGCTTATCGAGGATATTTATGTGCCGATTGAAGAAACGGCTGTTTTACAAAATGACCAAACACTGCATGATTTTAGAGAGCAAAACAAGCGCACTACACATGGAGCCTTCCCTGTTGTGACAAGCCAACAAAAGCTTGTAGGAATGATAACGGTAAAGGATGTTATCGGCAAAGAAGATACGGAGTTAATCGAAAAGGTAATGACAAAAAACCCGATTGCTGGCTCTATGAAAACAAGTGTGGCCTCTGCAGGTCATCGCATGATTTGGGAAGGTATTGATTTATTACCTGTTATTAATGATGATGGTTCCTTGCAAGGGGTTATTAGTCGTCAGGATGTGCTAAAGGCATTGCAACTTGCACAACGTCAGCCGCATCAAGGCGAAACAATTGATGATTTAGTGAAAAATGAAATGAAGATGATTGATGATGAGGAGGTTGCGGTAGAATTTACTGTCACACCTCAAATGACGAATCAATTTGGTGGTATTTCCTACGGAGCGTTTACAACATTGCTTGCTGAAGCAGGCTCCTTCGCTTTGAAAAAGCGCAAGCGCGGTGAAGCCGTTACAGAAAATATGACGATTTATTTTATTAAGCCTGTACAAATGGAGAGTGTGCTTACAGTGAAGCCACGCATTTTAGATATGAGCCGGAAATTTGTTAAGATGGATTTTGAAGTATTTAGCGAAACGGTATTAGTAGGAAAAGCGATGATGACATTCCAGCTATTAGAGCGCTAGCATGACAGGCGGTCTTACGCTTATACTATAAAAGCGCAAGGCTGTTGGAAAAGTATATGCTTTCCGATAGCTCTAGCTTTTATATTTTTGCTGAAAAATTCCTCCTATGATTATCATAATAAATGCCACTATCTAGATGGCAAAGGGGTCGTCTAAAAATGACTTTTCAGACGACCCCTTGACATTGTTTTTTTGAGCATAAGAAAATGACTCTTATTGATTAAGCTCGTACTCTTCATGTACATATTTACCTTCATGACGAGCGCGTTTGTAATTATTATATGCTAAGCCTGCGCCTACTAGGACGAATACGACGGCAACACCATAACCAACGGCTGTTGGGTAAATGATTGTTGCGTTCAGTCCGAATGCGATAATAAAAACGCCGAGTGCAACACCGGCTTTTGCTGTATACCATTTTTTTCGTATCGGTAGTGTTGAACGAAATTGTTTTGTCTTATAATAAAAATAAAACACGAATGATACGACAATAAAGAAAACAAAAATTAAATTTAACATAGTGAACCTCCCGTAAAGCAAAGCTGTTACTATTGTACAAACTTTTTGAAGAAAATGCGAACGGATTTCACTTGAAATGAGGAGGAAAAACACTTGAAACGTCAAATCATCGACACAATTGAGCAGTACAATACAATTATTATACATCGGCATGTACGTCCTGACCCTGATGCGTATGGCTCACAGTTTGGCTTAAAGGAGCTACTGCAAGCAAATTATCCAGAGAAGGCAATATACGCTGTTGGAGAGCATGATCCATCGCTTACATTTTTAGCGATGCCAGATGAGGTAACAGATGGATTATTCGATGGCGCATTAGTGATTGTGACAGATACAGCCAATACGGAGCGTATTGATGATGGGCGCTATGCATCTGGCGATATGTTAATAAAAATTGACCACCATCCAAATGATGACCGATATGGCGATTTATTATGGGTTGATACAAGTGCAAGTTCTGCAAGTGAAATGATTTATGCTTTTTATGAAGAGGGGAGAAATTATAAAAATTGGATTTTCCCTGATGCAGCGGCACGTTTATTATTTGCCGGAATTGTGGGAGATACGGGGCGATTTTTATTTTCAAGCTCAACAGTTAAAACATTTGAAACAGCGGCACAGCTTATCCAATATGACTTTGACCGCAATGAAGTGTTCGATGGTATGTATGAAATGGAGCCGCATTTATTACAGCTACAGGGCTATTTTTATCAGTATTTTGAAATGGATGAGAATGGTGCAGCCTCAATAAAAATTACGAAGGATGTATTGGAGGAATATGGGGTGACACCATCCGAAACTTCATTATTAGTAGGTTCATTAGGTAATGTGAAGGGCATTTGCGCATGGGTAATCTTTATTGAAGAGGGCGATACGATTCGCGTGCGTTTACGTTCAAAAGGACCTGTTATTAATGAGCTGGCTAAAAAATACAACGGTGGGGGACATCCATTAGCATCGGGTGCTTCAGCATCTTCCTGGGAAGAGGCAGAGCGCATTATTTGGGATTTGCAGGCGCTTTGTAGGAATTATTAATGTAAGGGGGATGAAGATGGTAGTTTATCCACAAATAAGAACGAGCGCTGATTTATTAAAAAGTACAATAAAAATTGAAGCGCTTATCCCTTTTTTACAACAACAGAAGGCAGAGGCATGTGCTATCGTTAACTCGAGGCTCTATGGCCTTCTGCCTTTTTGGCACGAGATGAAAAAGGCTGGTATTCATCCAGTTGTCGGGTTAGTGGTGAATGTGCAATTTGCAGAGGAAATAAATTTGCCACTAATTTTATACGCGCAAAATAATATAGGCTACCGCCATCTTTTAAAAATTAGTAGCAGTGTGGCCATTCGAAAAGATGAAACATTGCCATTTCGTTGGTTAGCGGGCTATGCAGACGGCTGCATTGCGATTATTCCTGCATTGGCCGAGGAAGCAAGGTGGCTAGAGAATGATAACCGGCAACTGGCAGAGCAGCTAAAGCAGCTTTTTGCGGAGAGGCTTTTTATAGGTATTGAAAGACTAGAGGTAGCAGCCCCGAATGAGCAGGACGCTGTATTTTTAAGCGAGCAAATCGCTGTAAAGATAATGGCTATTCACGAAAGTACATTTATGACAAAGGATGACCATTTTGCCTATGAAATAGCACGAGCAATTGATACGGGTGTGAAAATGGGCTTAACCTTTAATTTGAAATTAAAGCATCGTTACGTACTAACTAAGGAGCAATGGCAGCAATTTTTTACCGACCGTCCAGAATGGCTCAGGCAAACAGAGCAGGTGCTCATGAGCTGTCATGTCACAATGGAGCAGCAAGCGACATTTATGCCGAAATTTCCCGTTGCAAGTGGGCAAACAGCAGAGGAATTACTGCGTGAGCGCGTATTAATTGGCTTACAGCACAGATTGCAAAGCGCGCAGTTGCCTGCTGCCTACGAGCAACGTATGCAGCATGAATTAGGCGTTATTTGTTCAATGGGCTATGCGGATTATTTTCTAATTGTCGAGGATTTTATGCGCTTTGCTAGAGAGCAGCAAATTTTAACTGGTCCAGGGCGAGGCTCTTCAGCTAGTTCACTTATTGCTTATGCGCTGCAAATTACACAGGTTGACCCACTGCAGTATGATTTATTATTTGAGCGTTTTTTAAATCCTGAGCGTGTGACACTACCTGATATTGATATTGACTTTGTTGATACGAAAAGACAAGAGGTTATTCAATATGTGGCTAATAAGTATGGGCAGCAACATGTGGCTCAAATTATTACGTTTGGTACATTGTCTGCTAAGGCGGTAGCGCGCGATGTGGCAAGAATGTTAGAGTTTGAACCAACAGAGCTTGAGAAAATTTCGAAAATGATTCCGAATAAGCCGGGGATTATGTTACAAGATGCTTATAATGAATCGCAAAGCTTACGCAATTGGATTGATGAGAAGCCAGAGCGCCAGCGTTGGTTCGCTACAGCGCAGAAATTAGAGGGATTGCCACGCAATGCTTCAACACATGCTGCAGGTGTTGTTTTAAGTCCCATCCCACTTGTAGAGTTAGTCCCAATCGAAGAAGGGCATGACCAAATATTTTTAACGCAATGGCCGATGCTTGAAGTTGAACAAGTAGGTTTATTAAAAATGGATTTTTTAGGCTTGCGTAATTTGACGATTTTAGAGCAAATACGTCGTTCTGTGCAATATACGCATGGCAAGGAAATAAAATTTGAGGATATTCCATTACAGGATCAGCGAACGTTTAAATTGCTGCAGGCAGGGGACACAGCAGGTATTTTCCAATTGGAGTCTGAAGGGATGCGTCAAGCATTAAGAGAAATAAAGCCAACGCATTTTTTAGATATTGTGGCAGTGAATGCTTTATATCGACCAGGTCCAATGGATTTTATTGCTACGTATGCACGGAGAAAGCATGGACAGGAGCAGGTGACGATGCCACACCCAGCGCTTGAGCCGGTATTAGGGGAAACATATGGGGTGCTTATTTATCAGGAGCAAATAATGCGAATTGCTCATATGATGGCTGGCTTCTCGATTGGTGAAGCGGATATTTTACGGCGTGCCATTAGTAAGAAAAATCGTCAAGCATTAGAGCGCGGGCGCGACCGTTTTATTATTGGTGCACAGCAAAAAGGTTATGAACCACAAGTTGCAAATGAAGTCTATGCATTAATCGTGCGCTTTGCTGATTATGGTTTTCCTAAAAGTCATGCTGTCGCCTATAGTTTAATCTCCTATCAAATGGCTTATTTAAAGGCACATTATCCTGTGAATTTTTATGCAGCGTTATTAACAAATGCAACAGGCAATACAGAGAAGCTTGTGCAAATTTTAATTGAAGCAAAAGCGAAGGGTATCACTATTTTACCGCCCTCTATTCAAAAAAGTGAACGCCATTTTAAGGTGGAAAATGGTCAAATTCGCTATAGCTTATCTGCGATTAAAAACGTGTCACAGCCTTTTTTAAAAAGCTTGATTGAAGTAAGAAATATGATGGATAGGCCATTTAAAGATTTATTTGATTTAGCGAGCTCGTTGTCAACTGCTGTGTTTCAGCAAAAGGCCATTGAGCCACTTATTAAGGCGGGGGCTTTAGATGATTTTAAATTGGATCGGGCTGTGCTCCTTGCTTCTATTGAGGCAGCTAGAAAGCATGTAGATTTTAATGTTGGTAAACCTAAATTAGCGGCGGTCCAGCCTTTAGAACAGCAACAAAAGTTGCAATATGAAAAAGAAGTGCTAGGTCTTTATTTATCTGAGCATCCGCTCACAAAATGGCGAGCAACAATTCAAGTCAATGCCACGACGTATAATTTGCATAAGCATAGAGATGGTCAGTACGTAAAAATACTTGGCATTATTGAAGAAATAAAGCAAATCCGTACAAAAAAAGGAGAGCTTATGGCATTTGTCGAGCTACAGGATGAATATGGCAGCATCTCTGCTACATTGTTCCCAAAGGAATTTACAGTAGTTCAGCAGCAGCTTGAAGTAAACCATATCGCCTATGTAGAGGGCGTACTTGAATTTAGATTCGGTAAACCGCAATTAAAAGTAAAACTTATGCGTATACAAGAAATATAATTACAGTGATGAAAACTGTGCGAGGTACAAATTTTTGTACTTTGCACAGTTTTTTCTTTACTTTTTGTTAAAACTTATGTATATTGGAAACGTACAAAAGTGGTCAGACCACTTTTGTATTAAACAGTGGAACTGTTAAAAATCGCACCTATAAGTAAAAAACGTGGGGAGTATGTGGATGACTGCTGCATGCTCTCTATAATTTGCAATGACTTTCTAAAATTTTACATAGTAAAAAAATTAGCCGTAAAAAGATGGAGGAGAAGTATTGACATTTATGAATGAAAATAAAAAAATGTTTATGCAAATTGTCAAAGAGCTTCGAGTGTTGATTCGTGAACAGCAGATCGAACCGGGCGATAAATTACCTTCAGAGCGCGTATTATCAGAGCAACTAGGCGTTGGGCGTTCTTCTGTACGAGAAGCGTTACGCAGTTTAGAGTTGCTTGGCTTAATTGAAACACGTCACGGGGGAGGGACGTTTTTAGCGTCGATTCACCATCATCAACTAATCGAAATACTCTCTTCTTTTATTTTACAAGAAACGAAATCAATCGAAGATGTCCATGCAACACGTGAAATGCATGAGCGGGAAGCAATTCGTATTATTTGTAGAAATGAATCTTTACGAACTTTACCAGTATGGGAAAGCTTGTTTATTAAAATTGAGCTACAGCAGGAGCTGATGCGAGAGGATATTTTACGGGAGTGTATTATCGCTTCTGCGAATCGTCTAGCATTAAAAATATGGCTTCAGCTTTTAGCCTATGGTTCGCAAACTTTCAAGCATCTTGTGACAGAGCGAGAAAAAAAGGCGCTTCAAATGTTTATTAAATCATTGCAAATGGGCTACATAAAAGGGGCCATTGAAGCATACGAAGAATGGATAGAAATTATTCAGGATGAATTATAAGGAGGATGTCTAGTGTCCATACGAGATATATTTTCAGTAAATAGAAAGAAACAAAAAGGCAGCTTTAGTACAACGAAGGAAAAGGATTTCCCGGAAGATTTAATGACAAAATGCCCCGAATGTCGCAAAATCCATGTGACAAAGGCGGTTGAACAAAATTTAAAAGTATGCCCAAATTGTCAACATCATTTAAAGCTTACAGCACAGGAACGTGCGGCAATCTTTTTAGACGAAGGCAGCTTCACATCATTTGACGACCACTTGCAAACAACAAACCCACTAGGCTTCCCAGCATATGTTGAGAAAATTGAAGTGGATAAAAAGAAGACAGGCTTGAATGAAGCTGTTTTAACAGGTGTTGGTACGTTAAAAGGTGAAAAGGTTGTTGTGGCGATTATGGATTCCCATTTCCGCATGGGGTCGATGGGCTCCGTAGTTGGTGAAAAAATTACACGTGCAATTGAAAAGGCGACAGAGTTACAGGTACCATTTATTATTTTCACTGCTAGTGGTGGTGCACGTATGCAAGAGGGTGTTTTATCTTTAATGCAAATGGCTAAAACTAGTGTTGCATTAAGCCGTCATAGTGAAATGGGTTTATTGTATATTTCAATTTTGACACACCCAACAACAGGTGGTGTATCGGCAAGTTTTGCTTCAGTAGGAGATTTCAATATTGCGGAGCCACAAGCGCTAATTGGCTTTGCAGGTCGACGTGTGATTGAGCAAACAGTACGCGAAAAATTGCCAGATGACTTCCAAACGGCTGAGTTTTTATTAGCACACGGACAATTAGATGCTATTTTCCATCGCCATGAAATGCGTGATAAAGTAGCGACAATTGTCAAGTTACATCGTAAGGGGGAAACGGCACATGTCTAAAATTATGCCATTTGAAGAGCCTGTTATTAAACTACGAGAAAAAATTGATGAATTAAAACATATTGCACAAGATGCAGATGTAGATATGAGCGGTGAAATCGAGAAGCTAGAAGTACGCCTCGAGCAATTAGAAAAATCTATTTATTCGAATATGGCGCCGTGGGATCGTGTACAAGTCGCGCGACATCCTGAGCGTCCTACGACATTAGCTTATATCGATGCTATTTTCGAGGATTTTATTGAGTTGCATGGTGACCGTTTATTTGGAGATGATGAGGCAATCGTTGGCGGAATCGCATCGTTTAATGGGCAGCCAATTACGATTATTGGGCATCAACGCGGAAAGACGACAAAGGAAAATATTCGACGTAACTTTGGTATGCCGCATCCTGAAGGTTACCGAAAAGCGTTGCGCTTAATGAAGCAGGCGGAGAAATTCAAACGCCCTATTATTTGCTTTATTGATACAAAGGGCGCATATCCTGGTAAGGCTGCTGAGGAGCGTGGTCAGAGTGAGGCAATTGCACGTAATTTAATTGAGATGGCAGGTTTAAAAGTACCTGTTATTAGCATTGTGATTGGTGAAGGAGGAAGTGGTGGAGCGTTAGCGTTAGGTGTGGCAAATCGTATTTTAATGCTTGAAAATTCCACATACTCCGTTATTTCGCCAGAGGGAGCAGCGTCTATTTTATGGAAGGATGCGAGCTTAGCAAAACAGGCAGCAGAAGCAATGAAAATTACAGCACCAGACTTAATGGACATGAAGATTATCGATGCTATTATTCCTGAGGTAGCAGGTGGCGCACATCGAGATGTTGTGAAGCAAGCAAGCGCAATGAGGGAGCATTTAACAACTACTCTTGAGGAATTAACAGTATTAAATGCAGAGGAACTTGTGCAGGACCGCTATGAAAAATTCAAAGCGATTGGTCAATTTATTGAAAATTAATGAATAATCTGAATTTATAGCATACAACATTGTAAAAGCGTGTTAGGATAGACATATACTTATTTTGATTCAGCGGGATGAAGTATACGCACTGAAACAAAATAAAACCTCTGGTGAATCGTGCAGATTTTGACATGTAGTTATACGAAGTATGTCAATTAACAATTGGCATGTCTAGTAGCGATTGAAGATTAAATCGTTTGAAAAAATCTAAACGAGAGCAGACCGAGGTGCAATCGATTTTATGGAACAGGGGATAGCAATATGTCGTCAACGAACACAATTACAACACAACTAACTTTAACACCGAAACAAAAGCCTACTGCTGAACAACGAGGCTTCGGTAAATATTTTACTGACCACATGTTTATGATGGATTATACGCTTGGGCAAGGATGGCATAATGCACGTATCATTCCGTATCAGCCAATTTCACTTGACCCGTCTGCAATGATTTTCCATTATGGACAATCTGTATTTGAGGGCATGAAGGCTTATAAAACGGCTGATGGTGACATTCAATTATTCAGACCAGAGCGCAATTTTAAGCGTTTAAATGCTTCGAATGAACGCTTATGTATTCCGACGATTGATGAACAATTTGCCCTTGAAGCGTTAAAGCAACTGCTTGCGATTGACAGAGAGTGGGTGCCGAGTGAGCCGGGGGCATCGCTTTATATTCGACCGTATATTTTTGCATCGGAGCCGTTTTTAGGCGTTGCACCAGCTAAAAACTATCATTTCATTATTATTATGTCTCCAGTTGGGGCCTACTATAGTGAAGGTATTAATCCAGTGAAAATTGTAGTTGAGAAGCAATATGTTCGCGCTGTAGTAGGTGGCACGGGTGAAGCGAAAACAGGTGGTAACTACGCAAGCGGCTTAAAGGCGCAGGAGCTTGCAAGCGAGGAAGGATACTCGCAAATTTTATGGTTAGATGGTAAGGAAAACCGCTATATTGAAGAAGTAGGGAGTATGAATATTTTCTTCAAAATTAATGGAAAAGTGATTACGCCAGCTTTGAATGGCAGCATTTTACCAGGGATTACGCGGGACTCCATGCTACATTTATTAAAATCAAATAATTTTGATGTTGAAGAGCGTCGTATTACAATTGATGAGATTGTGCAGGCATTTGAAGAAGGTACTTTAGAAGAGGCTTTCGGCACAGGAACGGCTGCGGTTATTTCGCCTATCGGGCAATTAAAATGGCAAGATATGAAGCTCACTGTCAATGATGGGCAAATCGGTGAAGTAACAAAAATGCTTTATGATACGTTAACAGGTATTCAAAACGGCACAGTAGAAGATAAATTCGACTGGATTGTAAAGCTATAATGACAAATGATGTTTAAAGCGCAGGCTGTTCAGAAATAATATATTCTGAACAGCTATTATTATTATTTTTTTGTAAAATAGTATATATAAAGGCGTTGAAAGCTTACATAAGAACTATATTCATGATAATGTGGTAGTAGGTGAGTAGAGGAGGGATTTTTGTGAAAAAAATAGCTGTTTTAACAAGTGGAGGAGATGCGCCAGGGATGAATGCTGCCATTCGTGCCGTTGTCCGAAAGGCGCATTATCATAAAATAGATGTAGTAGGTGTTTACTACGGCTATGAAGGGCTTTATAATGGTAATTTCGAGCCGCTTGATTTAGGCTCGGTAGGTGGCATCATTCAACGTGGTGGCACAATGCTTTACTCGGCTCGTTTTCCTGAATTTAAAGAGGATGACATGCAAAATAAAGCAATTGAGCATTTACGTGCTGAAGGGATTGAAGGTTTAGTTGTAATCGGTGGTGACGGTTCATATCGTGGTGCAATGAGCTTAACTGATAAAGGTTTTCCGTGCGTAGGCATTCCTGGAACGATTGATAATGATATACCTGGTACAGAGTACACAATTGGCTTTGACACAGCACTTAATACAGCGGTTGAAGCAATTGATAAAATTCGTGACACAGCGACAAGTCATGAAAATACATTTATTGTGGAAGTAATGGGACGTAATGCGGGTGATATAGCCCTTTGGACAGGCTTGGCAGCTGGGGCAGAATCCGTGCTTATTCCTGAGGAAGAGTTTAATCTTGAAGATATTATTGCGCGTTTAGAGCGAAGTGCTGCTCGTGGTAAACGCCATAGTATTATAATTGTTGCAGAAGGTGTAATGCCTGGACATAAGCTAGGTAAAATTTTAGAGCAGCGAACAGGTGTACAAATTCGCGTGTCGGTGCTAGGTCATATGCAAAGAGGTGGTGCACCATCTGCTCGTGACCGTGTATTAGCTGGAAGGCTTGGAGCGAGAGCGGTAGAGCTTCTTCTAGAGGAAAAAGGAGGACGCGCTGTAGGCATCCGAAACCACGCTATCGTGGATTATGATTTAAAAGAGGCATATGAAAATAAACATATGGCGGATGTAAGCCTGTACACATTATCAAAGGAATTATCGATTTAATTTCTTTGCAAGTCCCCCACCTCTACAGATGGTGAGATGAATGTAAGTATTTTGCTGATTTCGGCGGGTGTCCTAATACTTGCTGATAAGAAGGAACTCAGTCTAAGTACGCCACTACATGCGCGCAACGACTGGGTGACCATCATCATGTTGGTCAAAGCTTCGGCGGATGTCATAGATTTAGAAGAGGAGTTTTCAGGCAAGCTTGAAAAAATCTAGACGCACTTACGCCGAGGTGTAAGTGATTATTAAATAAATGGAGAGAGTGAACTTATGAGAAAAACAAAAATAGTATGTACGATTGGACCGGCAAGTGAATCTCCAGAAATGTTAGAAAAGTTAATTGAAGCAGGTATGAACGTTGCGCGCTTGAACTTTTCACATGGCACGCATGAAGAACATGCTGTGCGTATTGCGGCAATTCGTGATGCGGCTGAAAATGTAGGGAAGCCTATCGGAATTTTATTAGATACAAAAGGACCAGAAATTCGTACACATACGATGGAAAATGGTGAGCTACATTTAGTGACAGGTCAAGTAATCGATATTTCAATGACAGAGGTTGTTGGAACAGCAACTAGCTTTTCTGTTACATATGCAGAATTAATCGATGATGTAAACCAAAATGATATTATTTTATTAGATGATGGTTTGATTGAGCTACGTGTATTAGCTAAAGATACTGAAAAAGGTTTAATCCATACGATTGTGGAAAACGCAGGGGTATTAAAAAATAAAAAAGGTGTTAACGTTCCGGGCGTATCGATTAAGCTACCAGGTATTACAGAAAAGGATGCACAAGATATTTTATTCGGTATTGAGCAAGGCATCGATTTTATTGCAGCGTCCTTTGTACGTACAGCAAGTGATGTGTTGGAAATTCGCGAGCTACTAGAGCAAAATAACGGCGGGCATATTCAAATTATCCCTAAAATTGAAAACCAAGAGGGCGTGGATAATATCGATGAAATTATCCAAGTGTCGGACGGTTTAATGGTTGCACGTGGGGATTTAGGTGTTGAAATCCCTGCTGAGGAAGTGCCGTTAGTACAAAAATCGCTCATTTTAAAATGTAATCAAGCAGCAAAGCCTGTTATTACGGCAACACAAATGTTAGATTCTATGCAGCGTAATCCACGTCCAACGCGTGCTGAGGCAAGTGATGTGGCTAATGCCATCATCGATGGTACAGACGCTATCATGCTTTCTGGTGAAACAGCAGCGGGGCTTTACCCATTGGAATCTGTACAAACGATGAATAAAATTGCAGAGCGAACAGAGCAATCATTAGATTATCGCTCAATTGTTGCGATGCGCAGTCGTGAAAAAGAAGCAAATATGACAGAGGCAATTTCGCAAGCGGTAGCTTATACGTCAATTAATTTAGGCGTAAAGGCAGTGTTAGCACCAACAGAAAGTGGAAATACTGCAAAAATGATTGCTAAATACCGCCCAGGTGTACCAATTGTAGCGGTGACTGGCTCTAAAAATTCTGCACAGCTTTTAACATTGGTATGGGGTGTAAACCCAATTTTATGTCAACGTGTAAAAACAACAGACGAAATTTTAGAGCTATCTGTTGATGAATCATTAAAGCATGGCTTTGTTGACCACGGTGATGTTGTTGTTATTACAGCAGGTGTACCTGTTGGAGAAGCTGGTACAACTAATTTAATGAAAGTGCATGTTATCGGTGACTTACTTGCACGTGGTCAAGGTGTTGGTAAAGCATCCGTAGTAGGAAGAGCAGTAGTTGCGAGTAATGCAGCAGAGGCATTAGCATATGATACCGAGGGAGCCATTTTAGTAACAATTGGCACAGACCGCGAAATGATGCCTGCTATAGAAAAATGCGCGGGTATTATTACTGAGGAGGGCGGCTTAACAAGCCATGCGGCAGTTGTAGGTCTAAGCCTTGGAATTCCTGTTATTGTAGGCGTAAAAGATGCACTTGAATTGATTCGCCAAGGGCAAGAAATTACGATGGACGCTGAAACGGGTGTTATTTATAAAGGACACGCAAGCGTTTTATAAAAAAAGGGCTGTTTAGGAAGTCGGATTGTCATCTGACTTTCTAGCAGCCCTTGTCTTTTTTACGCAAGCACTGATGAAACTTTTTTATTAATAGTTCGTATTAAATATATAAGTAGGAGGTGCTCGTATGCAAAAATTATTGCTTATGCTGATTGCGCTAAGCTTTGCAGAAATTGCGACATTTATTATTGTTGGTAAGCTACTTGGCGTCTTTGTAACATTGCTATTAGTTGTCGCAACAAGTGCAATCGGTGCTTTCATTTTGAAAAATAAAGGACTTGCTTCCTTCCAGTCAATTCAACAGAGCATGGCGCAGGGAAAGCCACCTGGCGTAGCGATGGTAGAGGCATTTGCACTATTTATTAGCGGAGTATTATTATTATTGCCGGGCTTTTTAACAGATATTATCGGATTAGTATTGCTGATGCCGTTTTCGAGAAATTTAATGAAGCCGCTTATTTTTAATTGGGTACGAAAAAAAATGAAGAGCACTCAAATTATTATCGAGCAAAAATAGATTTTTCGCGCATTTTTACTGCAATTAGCAAGAAAAACGGACTGAGCAGAATACCATATACACCGAATAATAAAATAGAGGCAGCACTAATTACGAAGGAATGCACCATGCGCAATTGAAATGTTGATGCCCAAACGATGGATTCTACAAGCTGCCTCGATAATTGAATGAAAAGGTAGAGTGCGATGAGTGCAATAGACAGCCACTTTTGTCCAATAATAAAAAAGTAAATGATTAATGGAATAAGAAAAATGCCGATGCCGAAAAACGGTAATGCGTCAGCAAAGGATATTAATAATGCTTTACTAATCGGATTTTCAAAGCGTAACAAGTAAAATCCAACACTTAATAAAACGAAAGTCATTATAAAAAGTTGGAGTGATACGAATAAAAAATAAGAAAAAATATGAAGAGCGCGTTTGAAGTAATGCTGCCACTCAGTGCGATATTTTTTCGGTACATAAATAAAAAACCATAAGCGATTTTTCCTTGACTCGAACAAGGAAAAATAAAAGACAATAAGAAATATGAAAAATTCAAATAAATAGCCAAAAGTATGCTGAGCAATGCTAACGAGCGTCATCATTATTGAATCAATAAAAGAAAATGATTTTTCAAGCAATAGTGGGAAAAATAATAAATCAGCATATTGTTCTGAAAAAGCATCTAAATGCATTTTAAAATAAGGAATGAGTGTTAATAAGCTTTGGAATAGAATAGCAGATACTTGATAAACAATGACTAAACATAAGACTGTCGTTAAAGTGATACTAATGATAATCGGAAGGTGAAATTTCTTATAAAAAAGTTGGACAACTGGATACAGCAAGTAAGCGCAGAGCAGGGCAAGAGAAATTGGTAATAGAAGAAATGACAGTAATAAATAACTAGCAATAATGAGATATTTTATTATGCTTTCAACTGTTAAAAACTTCAAATGAGCATTGTGCACTATTCCACCTCTTAATATAATTTTATCAAAAATTATTTTAACAAGACCGTTGATTGAACAAATATTAGGCATATTTGTGTATTTTTAATTATCAACACCCATGTCATCTTAATTAAATAGAAAATTCTGACTTCCACTATATCACTAGTATATTTAAAATAATTAGCCTAGAATTTATTGAAATATAATTGGTGTAATTTTTTTCTCCTTTAATGATTATTTTTCATTCCTAATACCTTTTTTTCTTAAAATAGTTACTTTCCATTCACAAAGCCGTCAAAATTGATTATAATGAATCATGTAAGCGATTTACTTATAGGTTCATTAATGAAAGTTAGTGTATAGAAGCACTAACACAGTCAACAAAAAATGAGGGAGCGATTATTTATGACAGCAACACGTGGTTTAGAAGGTATCGTAGCAGCAGAGTCTAAAATTAGTTCAATTATTGATGATACACTTACATATGTAGGGTACAATATTGATGATTTAGCAGACAATGCTAGCTTTGAAGAAGTAGTTTATTTATTATGGCATACTCGTTTACCAAAAGCGGACGAGCTTGCTGAATTAAAACAACAATTAGCAGATAATATGGCTGTACCACAAGCTATTCTTGATCAGTTTAAAACATACCCATTAAACACAGTTCATCCAATGGCGGCATTGCGCACGGCTGTATCACTTTTAGGTGTGTTTGATGAGGAAGCAGATGTAATGGATCCGGAAGCAAACTACCGCAAAGCAATCCGTTTACAGGCGAAAATTGCAACTGTAGTAACAGCATTCTCTCGTATTCGTAAAGGCTTAGAGCCAGTTGCTCCAAAAGCTGGTCTTAGCTATGCAGCTAACTTCTTATACATGTTAAAAGGTGAAGAGCCAGCAGAAATCGAAGTAGAGGCATTCGACAAAGCGTTAGTATTACATGCTGACCACGAATTAAACGCATCTACATTCACAGCGCGTGTATGTGTAGCAACACTTTCTGACGTATATTCAGGTGTAACTGCTGCAATTGGCGCATTAAAAGGCCCTTTACATGGTGGAGCAAACGAGCAAGTAATGAAAATGTTATCTGAAATCGGTTCAATTGATAATGTTGAGCCATGGGTACAAAATAAATTAGATAATAAAGAAAAAATCATGGGCTTTGGTCACCGCGTATACCGCAAAGGGGACCCACGTGCACCACATTTACGTGTAATGTCTGAAAAGTTAACAAAATTAACTGGTAAACCAGAATTATATGATATGTCTGTTAAAATTCACGATATGATTGTAGAGCAAAAGAAATTACCAGCAAACGTTGACTTCTTCTCTGCGTCTGTATACGATTCATTAGGTATTGAGCATGACTTATTCACACCAATCTTTGCGGTATCACGTACTTCTGGTTGGGTTGCACATATTTTAGAGCAATATGCAAACAACCGTTTAATTCGTCCACGCGCAGAATATGTAGGACCAGGCATGCAAAAATACGTTCCAATTGAAGAACGTTAATTTCTTTCAATAGATGTCATAGATTTTTAAGGGAAAGTTTTGAGCAAGCTCAAGAAAATCTGGACGCAATTACGTCAAAGTGTAATTGGTTATTTCATAAGTATGTTAAAAATGTGTGTTTAGTACTCGGACAAGTTGCTAGTTATAGCAGTTTTACGACTGCCAATGCACGCTTTGAAAAAATATGCTAAACTTATCTAGGACTGGGGCAAATGCACAGTCCTAGATTTTCGAATATAGGAGGCAAATATTCATGACTAACGGTAAAATTGTAGTAGAAAATGGTGTGTTAAACGTACCAAACAACCCAGTAATTCCTTTCATCGAGGGTGACGGTATCGGTCCAGATATTTGGGCAGCGGCTTCTCGTGTAATCGATGCAGCTGTAGAAAAAGCATACAATGGCGAAAAGAAAATTGAATGGTTAGAAGTTCTTGCGGGTGAAAAAGCATTCAATCAAACAGGTGAATGGTTACCGAAAGAAACTTTAGATAAAATTAACGAATACTTAATCGCAATTAAAGGACCTTTAACAACACCGATTGGTGGCGGTATTCGCTCTTTAAACGTAGCATTACGTCAAGAATTAGATTTATACGTTTGTCTACGTCCAGTACGTCACTTTGATGGTGTGCCTTCTCCAGTTAAGCGTCCAGAAGACGTAGATATGGTTATTTTCCGTGAGAATACGGAAGATATTTACGCTGGTATTGAATACCAAGCTGGTTCAGACGAGCAAAAGAAATTATTAAACTTCCTACAAACTGAATTAGGTGTGAACAAAATTCGCTTCCCAGAAACTTCTGGTTTAGGTATTAAGCCTGTTTCTCAAGAAGGTACAGCGCGTTTAGTTCGTGCTGCAATTGAGTATGCAATTAAACATAACAAACCAACTGTTACATTAGTACACAAAGGTAACATCATGAAATTCACTGAAGGTGGTTTCAAAAACTGGGGTTATGAATTAGCAGAAACAGAATTTGCTGATAAAGTATTCACATGGAACCAATACGATGCAATCAAAGCTGAGCAAGGCGAAGCCGCTGCGAATGAAGCACAAGCAAAAGCTGTTGCTGAAGGCAAAATCATCGTAAAAGATTCTATTGCTGATATCTTCTTACAACAAATTTTAACTCGTCCAACTGAGTTTGACGTAGTAGCTACTATGAACTTAAACGGTGACTACATTTCTGATGCATTAGCTGCACAAGTTGGTGGTATTGGAATTGCTCCAGGTGCAAACATTAACTACGTAACTGGTCATGCAATCTTCGAGGCTACTCACGGTACAGCACCAAAATATGCTGGTCAAGATAAAGTAAACCCTTCTTCAGTATTACTTTCTGGCGTATTAATGCTTGAGCACTTAGGTTGGCAAGAGGCTGCAGATTTAGTAACGAAATCTGTAGAAAAAACAATTTCATCTAAAGTTGTAACTTACGATTTTGCACGTTTAATGGATGGTGCAACAGAAGTAAAATGTTCTGAGTTCGCTAACGAATTAATCAAAAATCTTTAAGAGTTTTGCGTTCCAAACACCGTGCGGTAGCCGGTGTTTGGAACGCTTTTGTTGTTGTTTTTATAAAATGTTTGCTGGTGTGAATAGAGGTGCTTTTCTTTGAAAGGGTGGTAAACATTTGTTTAGCGGTGTTTCTCGTGAGTGAAAGAGAAGCTATGGGGGAGTTTGGAGTTCCGATAGCCTTGCGGTGGCTAGCTTTCGGGTGATTTTTTGATTTTTATGAGCGAATTACAATGGTTAATGAGCGAAATGAGGTGTTTAGCGAGCGAATCGTGACCTTTGTAGGGGGAGTGTAATAAGAATTTGCCCAAGATTTCCGCTTTTTGGGTGGCGAAAAGTCGATTTTGTATTGGCGTAGCGTTGAAATAAAGTTTTTTATCGCTCGACTTTTACTGAGGGTAAACATTGCTAAAGGCAATGCTCATCTCATATTTAAAAGATGCATTCTCTGTTTATAGGAATCAACATTTTGTCAAACATCATCGCTACTGTTCAAAATGCCGGCTACGCACGGCTTTTTGGACAGCCCTGTTTTGCGAATTTTGCCACTTGTTTAACTTATATAAACACCAATTTTTTGTTAATATGAAAGAGGGAAAACATTTCATTAATAGGAGTGGATTAGTGATGACATTAAAACGTAAAAAAATAACTGTAATCGGCGGAGGTTTCACTGGAGCAACAGCGGCTTTTCTAGCAGCACAAAAAGAGCTTGGAGATGTGGTGTTGCTTGATATTCCACAAGCTGAAAATCCAACAAAGGGCAAAGCGTTAGATATGTGGGAGGCAGCACCAATTCAAGGCTATGATTCCTATGTAAAAGGAACGGCTGATTATGCAGATACGGCAGACTCAGACATTGTCATTGTGACAGCGGGGGTAGCGCGCAAACCGGGTATGAGCCGTGATGATTTAGTACAAACAAACGAAAAGGTAATGGTTTCCGTATCGGAGCAAATTGCCAAGTATTCACCGAATGCAACAGTGCTTGTACTGACAAACCCTGTTGATGCAATGACATATACGGTCTACAAAACAACAGGCTTCCCAAAAAATCGTGTTATTGGACAATCAGGTGTACTGGACACAGCCCGTTTCAGAGCATTTATTGCAGAGGAATTGAATATGTCTGTAAAAGACGTAACAGCGTTAGTTTTAGGAGGGCACGGTGATACAATGGTGCCGTTAACACGCTATTCATTTGTCGGTGGTGTGCCAATTGAGTCATTAATTGCACCAGAACGTCTAGAGGAAATTGTGAACCGTACACGTAACGGTGGAGCGGAAATCGTCAACTTGCTTGGTAACGGTTCTGCCTATTATGCACCAGCGGCAGCGATGGTGGAAATGGCAGAAGCTATTTTAAAAGATCAAAAACGCGTACTACCATCAATCGCTTATTTGGAAGGTGAATATGGTTACGAGAATCTATGTTTAGGTGTACCGACATTATTAGGAGCAAATGGTGTTGAAAAAATCTTTGAGTTAGAGTTAACAGAAGGAGAAAAATCAGCGTTAGATTATTCAGCACAAGCAGTAAAATCGGTGATGGATGTTTTAAATAATTAAGGAAATGGTGGCGTCTGAGAAGCATGCAAAGCACTGCTTTTCAGGCGATTCTTTTATTTTTTATTAAAATAACAAAAAACTTTTTTACTCTTTCGTATAAACATCGCACAACATTGTACTTTCCGCCAAAAGTTGATACTATAAAAGTATCGTATTACATATTTATTGATTATGTAAAATTGAATATGTTTGCGTGTTTTTAAGGATATTTTATATTGCAAAGCTATTTATTACTCGTAATGAAAATCGGGGTTTTTCCAAAAGTTTTATTTTTAATAATGGTTAATCCACACGTTTGATTGCACTAAGAAGGAGTTGCTTCGAATTGCTACAAAAGAATAGAAAGCAAGGTAGATTTATAACGACTTTAACAATTGGTGAAAAGCTGCATATTACTGAGAAAATGGATGATAAAGATTTATTAATATACTTAGGTTTAACAAATGATAATAATCCATTATTTATTCAGCATGATTATGCCGCCAACACTTCTTTCAAACAACCAATTGTTCCACAAATTATGTTAAATGGTATTATCGCTTCCGCTATTTCTAAGCATATGCCAGGTCCGGGCTCATATATTTTAGAGCAAACGTTAAAGTTTTTAGCACCTGCCTATCATTATGAAACGGTTGACTTTGTTTTGGAAATCGAGCATATTGATGAAGAAAATAATGAGGTGTTAATTGCTGTCAAAGCAACAAATATTGAAAAAGCGCTTTTGCTGGAAGGGAAGCTTAAAGTATCTCCTCCTCGCATATAATAGATTTGAGATGGGGGTTTCAAATCGATGATGGAGGCAAAGGAAATGACAAAAACAATTTTAGTCGTAGAAGATGAATTATCGATTGCGACACTATTACAATATAATTTAGAGCAGGCGGGTTTCAATGTGTTACTTGCACATGACGGAAAAAAAGGTCTTGATTTAGCTGTTGAAAAAACGCCAGATTTACTGCTGCTCGATTTAATGCTACCGACAATGGATGGAATGGAAGTGTGCAAGGAATTGCGCAGTTTAAGAATGAATATTCCAATTATTATGTTAACTGCACGCGATGATGAGTTTGATAAAGTTTTAGGCTTAGAGCTTGGTGCAGATGACTATATGACAAAACCCTTTAGCCCGCGTGAAGTTATTGCACGTGTTAAGGCGGTACTTCGTCGTTTCACCCCTGCAGCGTCAGCTGAGGAAATAAAAACAGGGGAGACAACATATGAATATGGTAGTTTAAAGGTCTTTCCAGAGCGCTTTGAAGCTTTTTTAAATGATGAGGCACTTGAATTTACACCGAAGGAATTCGAGCTACTTGTTTATTTATTAGAAAATAAAAACCGTGTACTAACGCGCGATCAGCTACTTAGCTCTGTATGGAATTATGATTTTGCTGGTGATACGCGTATTGTGGACGTCCATATTAGCCATTTACGCGATAAAATTGAAGAAAATAGTCGTAAGCCAATATTTATTAAAACGATACGTGGATTAGGCTATAAATTTGAGGAGCCGAGAAAATGAATAAATCAATGAGCGGCCGACTCTTTTTCTCATTTATTTTACTTGTAACGGCAATTTTTGCTGTCCTAGAACTTGTTATAGGTCAGCTTTTTCCTTTTTACTTAGAGGACTATGTGCAAGTACAAACCGAGGTAGTGCAGGAAAATGTTGTAGAGTTTATTCAGCAGGAAAATATTGAACTGACCTCTCTACAGCAGGAAAAATTATTGCAGGCATATGATGTGAGTGCGGATGAAGAGTATTTTAGCTATACACGTGTTCGCCTCATGTTAGTACTTGTTATTTTATTTTTAGTAGCGATTGCAGTAATTGGCTTAGTATCCTATCGAATGGTTAGTAATTTTGTAGAACCTATAGAGGCTGTTACACGTACAGCACAGGAGCTGGCAGTCGGTAATTATTATGCCCGTGCTTTTGCGAATGGGCCGAAAACAATTATAGAGCTTCGCAATTCAATCAATGTACTAGCGCGCAATTTGCAGGATATTACAAAAATACGAGAAATAGAAGAAGAACGCTTGAAAACGCTTATTGAAAATATGGGTAGCGCATTGATGATGATTGATCGAGAAGGCTATATATCAATTGTTAATAAGCAATTTCTTCATCGCTTTGGCTTAACGTCCGAGCAGGTGCAAGGTAAAAATTTTTTAACAGTTGGATTGCCTGAAAATTTAGAAGTATTTATCGACCATGTTTTTTTAACGGAGCAGCCATATCAAAAGCAGCTTGAAATGGAGCTGCAGCAAGAAATCACGTATAAGCTCGTTTATGGGGCCCCTGTTGTAGGAGAGCATGGACGTTGGCTTGGTGTTGTTTTAGTCATGCATGACGTGACCGAGCTAATTCGTTTAGAGCAAATTCGAAGAGATTTCGTTGCCAATGTTTCACATGAATTGCGGACACCGATTACTTCAATTAAAGGTTTTTCTGAAACATTGTTAGACGGTGCATATAAAGATGAAAATATGCTGTTATCATTTTTAGAAATTATTTATAAAGAAAGCAACCGTTTACAAGAGCTTATCAACGATTTATTAGAGCTATCTAAAATTGAGCAGCATGGTTTTTCTGTAGATATTGCGCCTACAAGCTTGCAGGAGGTTATTGCAAGGGTAGTTGATGTCACGAGTCCACGTTTAGAAGAAAAAAATATGCAGTTTGATATGCAAATGGATAGAGACGTACGAATTTTAGGGGATGAAAATCGCCTCATTCAAATTTTTACAAACTTAATTTCGAACGCTGTTACGTACTCTCCAGACAGTACAACAATTACTGTAAAAATGACGCAAAACGAGGAATATGGAATTGTAGAAGTAGAGGACCAGGGAATTGGGATTGAAAAACAAGAAATCGCGCGTGTCTTTGAGCGTTTCTATCGAATCGATCGCGCACGTAGCCGTAATTCTGGCGGCACAGGCTTAGGTCTTGCAATTGTAAAGCATCTAGTAGAGGCGCATCATGGAAAAATTGTTGTGACGAGTGAAGTAGGAAAAGGCACAAAAATTTCAATACACATACCTCTTGCACCATCATCTTAACAAAATCTTTACACAGACTTTATAAAAAATTAAAAAAATGCTTATATAATAAGTTATAAGAAACCCCTATTTCAAACTAAATAATTAAGGAAGGCGTCTGGAAATTTCCGGACGCTTTTTTCAATTGTAAAAAGAAATCAAAATTATTGTGAAACTTTTTTGCGGGTTACACCGTAAAAAAGTTATAGCAAAATAAAGGGAGGAACATATATGAGTACAAAGCGTACATTAATAGCCATTGCTTTAGGGTTATTGCTACTATTTGGTGTTGTTGCAGCTTTAACAACATGGTATACAGTGGATGAATCTGAACAAGCAGTTGTTATCACTTTTGGAAAGTCGGGAGAAACAATAACGGAGTCTGGTTTACATTTTAAACTGCCGTGGCCAATACAAAAAGTTGAAGTATTATCGAAGGAAACATTTAGTTTAGAATTCGGCTACAAAGAGCGTTCGCAAGGGGATATTGACGTATACCCTTCAGAAACAAAAATGATTACAGGTGATGAATTTTTCGTCTTAACTGATTTAGTCGTACAATGGAAAATAACAGACCCGAAAAAATATTTATTTAACTCACAAGAACCAAAAGAGCTACTACATAGTGCGACATCAAGCGCAATTCGCTCAATTATTGGAAACTCAAAAATTGATGCCGCTTTAACAGATGGTAAATCGGATATCGAGTCAAGAACAAGAGAGCTACTAACATCATTAATGGAAAAATATGATGTTGGTATTAGCGTATTAGGTGTCAAGCTTCAGGATGTTGAATTGCCAAATGAAGAAGTACGTGCTGCCTTTACAGCCGTAACGGATGCACGTGAGATGAGAAATACAAAAATTAACCAAGCGGATAAATATAAGAATCAACGCTTAAGTGAAGTAGAAGGGGAGATTGCTGCGATTAAATCGAAGGCAGAAGGGCAAAGGGTTGCGCGTATTGAGCAAGCAGTTGGTGATGTTGCCGTATTTAATCAGCTTTATAACGAGTATAAAGGAAATCAAGCAATTACACGTGAGCGTCTTGTATTAGAAACATTAGAAATGGTATTACCACATGCTCAAATTTATATTATGAACGACAATGAAGGCAATACGTTGAAATACTTGCCTATTCAACAAACAACTACAGCAAAGCCGAAAGAGGAAGGGAGCGGTAGTCAATGAGTAACAACAATTTCGACGGGGATTTAGAAAAGTTTTTAAGAAAGTTATTTACAGATAAAAATAAAAAGAAGGCTAAAGTGGTAGAAGTAGTAGATTCTGAAGCACAGACGGTTAAAAAGGAAAAGCAACCGAAAAATATGCGCAAATGGGCTACTAGCGCATTGATAGTAACAGCTATTTTTGCCATCGCAATTATCGCTTTTGCCAATCTTTATATCGTCAAAGAAAACGAATATAAAGTAGTACGCCAATTTGGTGAAGTCGTAAAATTTGAGCGCGAACCGGGCTTGCATATGAAAATACCTTTTATTCAAAGTGTGACGACATTACCAAAAAACCTAATGACATATGACATGATGCAGGAAGAAATTAATACAAAAGATAAGAAGCGAATTATTATTGATAATTATGCTGTTTGGCGCGTAGTTGACCCTAAGGAACTTATTTCTAACGCAGGGACATTACCTAATGCTGAGCGTCGTATGAGTGAATTTATTTATTCTGTTCTTCGTACAGAGCTTGGTAAGCTTGATTATGAACAAATTATTAATGATGCTGATTCATCGCGCGGTGATATAAATAATAATGTCACGTTAAAAGTAAATGAGCTATTGGCGAATGACAACTATGGTATTGAAGTTTTAGATGTGCGCATTAGACGTACAGATTTACCACCAGAAAATGAGCAGGCTATTTTTACACGTATGATTTCAGAGCGTGAAAAAACGGCACAAACTTATTTATCACAAGGTGATGCTGAAAAAAGAAGAATAGAAGCTGAAACAGACCAAGATGTGCAAATGAAGTTAGCAAAGGCAAACAGAGAAGCGGCAGTGACAATTGCAGAAGGCGAGGCAGAGGCTGCGAAAATTTATAACAAGGCATTTTCACAAGACCCTGATTTTTATTCTTTATATCGAACATTGGAATCGTATAAAAAAACCATTGGTGATGATACAGTCATTATTTTACCATCAGACTCTCCGTATGCAAGAGTACTTTCTGGTTACTTAGAGTAAAGAATAAAGTTTCGTTCCTCTCAGACTGTTGATAGCAAGTGAACAATTAGTTGGCATATTTCATTGTCACTAATTGTTCACTTTTTTGTTTTAAAGAATAAGAAAATAGAAGTTTTGGCATTTAAACAGTGTCTAGGCTAAACGTACGTCCCTCAGTTATTTTCAAATCCTCACACAAAAGTGCTGGCGCATTTATTTTCCTGCTAGCTCTTTTCCCATGTTTACGGCAGTTTGTAAAAAAATAATAGGATTTTAGGGAAAAATGTAGCAATTGAAATATATTGTAGTATAATGTACTACGGTTAGTTGTTTTGTCGCATCTTTTTTAAAATAAATTAATGCGAAATGTATGAGATTAAAGAAAATTTTGAAAGTACTAAAGACTCAGAAAGGTGGGAAAATAGTGATTTTTTTAGACACTAATTATATATCTCCAATGCTGCAAGATGCATTAATGCGTACTGAAATCCCAATGTACGATATCGTTAATAAGCGATTCATAAATAAATCGCAGGCAGGTACATTGGAATTACAGGAAGAGCAGCTTATTATTATGAATTCGGAAAATGCTATTAAAGTATTAACAGACCATTATTCACAATTAAATGTTACAAAATGGTCGAATTTATTTAAAAACAAAGTTGCATTTCGACAATATTTAGCAGCGAGCTTCCCAAACTTTTATTTCAAGGAAAGCACATTGCAGGAATTAAGCATGATGGACAGTAACAGCATACCTTATCCAATTATTTTAAAACCAGCAATCGGTTATTCGAGTGTCGGTGTACAGAAAATTAAGAATGCACAGCAGTTTACTGAAGCTGTTGAGCAATTAGTAGAAAATAATGGTCTTTCATCTTCTTATTCACAGGATATTTTAAATTTCCAAACATTCATTTTGGAAACATATATTGAAGGACAAGAGTTAGCCGTGGATGCTTATTTTAATGCGGAGGGTAAGCCGGTTATTTTAAATTTATTCGCTCGTATGTTCCGCGACGCAGAAGATATGAGTGACCGTATTTATTATACGAGTAAGCAAGTGATAATACAGTATTTATCAGTTGTTGAAAAATATTTAGCCGAGCTAGGCGCATCGCTTGAAATGCGTAATTATCCATTTCATATCGAGCTTCGCATTGATGATAAAGGTGTTTTAATTCCAATTGAGGTAAACCCTTTACGCTTTGCAGGTATCGGAACGACAGAGCTTGGTACATATGCTTATGATATTAATCCGTACGAATATGTTTTTAATCAGTGGGAACCGGATTGGTCACAAAAAATAGCAAAGATGGATGACCGAATTTACAGCTTTACTTGTGCAGAGTTCGATAGTCAACTAACGTTTGAAGATATTGACTGTATTCATCATGAGGAGCTTAAACAACAATTTGAGCATTTATTAGAGTACCGTGTATTACCTCAAGATAGTGGGACAACCTTTGCAGTTATCTTTTTTGCCAGTGATTCATTTAGTCAAAATGAACATATATTATCATTAGATTTTATGTCATTTATTACAACAAAGAATGAGACACTTTCTTTAAGTGGTTCTCAAAACTAGAAGGAGCAGGCTAGACATGGGCAAAAAAACGTATTCGGTTAAAACGAAAATATTGTTAAGTATTATTTTACCAATTAGCATTT